>JAKITW010000007.1 GCA_021647905.1 Desulfobacterales bacterium
GACAAGCTATGGAGCGCTGGTCGTTGCCCGGAATAGAATATTTTCTGACCCCTGACCCCTGACCCCTGACCCCTGACCCCTGACCCCTGACCCCTGACCCCTGACCCCTGACCCCTGACCCCTGACCCCTGAAACAATACGCCATGCAGGTAATCACCACCCATTTGAATGCCGACTTCGATGCCCTGGCCGCGATGGTGGCGGCCAAGCAACTCTATCCAGAGGCGCATCTTGTTTTTTCCGGGTCCCAGGAAAGGAATCTGCGTGAATTTCTGGGCCAGGCCCTTCCCTATACTTACGAATTCAAGCGGGTCCGCCAGATCGATCTGACCAAGGTAACCCGGCTGATCGTGGTCGACACCCGCCAGGCCCGCCGGTTGGGCAACCTGGCCCAATGCCTGGACAACCCAGGAATCGAAATTCATATCTATGACCATCATCCGGACATGCCCGGCGATCTGCACGGCAGCGTGGAAGTGGTCCGGCCGCTGGGGTCCACCTCGACCATCTTCTGCCAGCTTTTTCAGGAGCGAAAGATCGCCCTGAGCCGTGAGGATGCCTCGCTGCTGCTGCTGGGCATCTACGAGGATACCGGCTCCTTCACCTTTTCCACCACCACTCCCGATGATCTGCGGGCCGCGGCCTGGCTCCTTGCCCAGGGGGCTGACCTGCAACTGGTATCCCAGTTCGTGTCCCGGGAATTGACTTCCAGTCAGGTGGCCCTGCTCAACGACCTGATCAGGCAGGCCACCAGTTATTCGATTCAGGGGATCGACATCGTGGTGGCCAAGCTCACCATGCCCGAATATGTGGACGAGTTTTCCCTGATTGTCCGCCAGTTCATGGTCATGGACAACCTTGACTGCCTGTTCGCCCTGGCCGGCATGGGCGACCGGATTTATCTCATTGTCCGGAGCCGGATTCCCGAGGTCAATGCCGGCGAGATCGCCCGCGAGTTCGGCGGCGGCGGCCATGCCTCCGCCGCCTCGGCCACGGTCAAGGATCTGACCATGATCGAGGCCGAGGAGAAGCTGGTGCGGCTGCTGCACAAGCATGTCCGCCCCCAGAGCGTGGCCAGCGAACTGATGTCCGCGCCGGTGATCTCGGTGGGCCCGAATATCGCGATCAGGGAGGCCAACGAGATCCTTACCCGCTACAACATCACGGTGCTGCCGGTGATCAAGGGACCGCATAAGATCCTGGGGATGATCTCCCGCCGGGTGGTGGAAAAGTCAATATTTCACGGGCTCGGCGACCTGCCGGTGAGCGAATACATGACCACCGACGTGGCCACCCTGCCGCTTTCCGCCACCCTGGCCGATATTCAGGAGATGATCATCGAGCACCGCCAGCGCTTGATTCCGGTGGTGGATGACCAGGGCGGGGTCAAGGGGGTTATCACCCGCACCGATCTGCTTAATCTACTGGTCAATGATCCCGGTCATATCCCGGGCGAGCCGCCCGGCGGGGAGGACCGCTCCTATGCCGAACGGCACCGCAATCTCAACAGCCTGATGGTGGAGCATCTCGGCCGGGAGATCATCGTGCTGCTCCGCGACATCGGCGAGGTGGCCGAGCAGAACCAGTGGGCCGCCTATGCAGTGGGCGGGTTTGTCCGCGACCTGCTGCTGCGGATCAAAAATCTTGACCTTGATATCGTGGTCGAGGGGGATGGCATCGCTTTTGCCAAAAAACTGGCGCAAAGGCTGGGCGGCAAGGTGCGCACCCATGAGAAGTTCAAAACCGCGGTGGTGATTCTGGCCAACGGGTTCAAGATCGACGTGGCCACGGCCCGGCTCGAATATTACGAGTATCCGGCGGCCCTGCCCACGGTGGAGTTGTCTTCAATCAAGCTTGATCTCTACCGCCGTGATTTCACCATCAACGCCATGGCCATCCACCTCAACCCGGACCGGTTCGGGACCCTGGTCGATTTTTTCAACTGCCAGAGCGATCTCAAGGAGAGACGGATCCGGATCCTGCACAACCTGAGCTTTGTCGAGGACCCCACCCGGATCTTCAGGGCGATCCGTTTCGAGCAGCGCATGGGGTTTCAGATCGGCAAGCATACCGAAAAGATGCTCAAGAACGCGGTGAAAATGAACCTGTTCGACCGTTGTCGCGGCCGCCGCTGTTTCGGGGAACTCAAACTGATCATGTCCGAGGAGGACCCGATGCCGGCCCTGCGGCGGATGGCCGGGTTCGACCTGCTCAAATTCATCCTGCCCGGGCTGAAACTGGACAAACGGCTGGCAGTCACCCTGGCCGAAACCCAGAAGGTACTGGCCTGGCATCGGCTCCTCTACCTGGATACGCCCTGCCGGTCGTGGATGGTCTACCTGCTGGTGGTGATGGCCCCCTTTTCCATGCGCAAGCTGGTAAATTTCTGTGCCCGTTTCGAGGTGCCGGAGCGGTACTGTCTCCTGCTGCGCCGGATGAAGGAGAGGGGGGATAAGATCGTCCGGGTCCTGAACCAGGGACGGGTCATGCGGCCCAGCGAGATCTACTGGCTGCTGCACGGACTTGAACATGAAGGGCTTCTCTACCTGCTGGCCCTGGCTCGGAGGAAAAATGCCAAAAAGGCGGTTTCGATGTACGTCACCAAACTGCGCACAGTGACCACCTCGGTGCGGGGCAGTGACCTCAAAAAAATGGGCTATCCGGTGGGCCCGCTCTACCGTACCATCCTCAACCATCTTCTGGAGGCCCGGCTCGACGGCCTGGTAAGCACCCGGGCCGGGGAGATCGCCTTTGTGAAGAAACATTACCCCCTGGGGCCGGACCAGGGGGGGTATGCCTAGGCTTCCTGACCGTTGTTTTCCGGTTTTCTTTCCGCCATGGGCACGAAAGGCCGCTGTTTGGGACCGACATAGATCTGGCGCGGCCGGTTGATCCGCGAATCGGGATCGTCCCACATCTCCTTCCAGTGGGCGATCCAGCCCGGCAGCCTGCCCAGGGCGAACATCACCGTGAACATGTTGGTGGGGATGCCGATGGCCCGGTAAACGATGCCGCTGTAGAAATCCACATTGGGATAAAGATTACGTTCGATGAAGTAGTCGTCGCTCAAGGCCGCCTCCTCCAGTTCCTTGGCAATATCCAGGAGCGGATCGACCACATGCAGGGAATCAAGAACCTGGTCGCAGGCCTTCTTGATGATCCGGGCCCGGGGGTCGTAATTTTTGTACACCCGGTGACCGAAGCCCACCAGCCGGAAGGGGTCGTCAGGGTCCTTGGCCCGGTCGAGATATTTGATATAGTCGCCGCCTTCTTCGTAGATCCGCTCCAGCATCTCCACCACCGCCTGGTTGGCGCCACCGTGCAGCGGTCCCCACAGGGCGCTGATTCCGGCCGAAATCGACGCATAGAGATTGACCCGGGCGCTGCCCACCAGCCGGACCGCCGAGGTCGAACAGTTCTGTTCATGGTCGGCATGGAGGATGAGAATCTTGTTCAGGGCCTTGACCACCACCTCGTTGATCGTATAGGGCTTGACCGGCGAATCGAACATCATGTTCAGGAAGTTGGCGCAGTAGGTCAGGTCGTGCCGGGGATAGATCAAGGGCTGGCCGATGGATTTTTTATAGGAAAAAGCGGCAATGGTCCGCACCTTGGAGAGGAGCCGGGCCGCCATCCGGTCGATATCCTCGGCCGGGTTGTCGATCATCTCCGGATAATAATTGCTCAGGGTGTTGACCATTGAGGAGAGGATGGCCATGGGCTGCGCATTGGGCGGAAAGCCGTCAAAGAAGTGGATCATATCCTCGTGGAGCATGGCAAACCGGCCCAGCAGGGTACTGAATTTTTTGAGTTGCTTTTCAGTGGGCAGGCTGCCGTGGAGCAGCAGGTAGGCCACCTCGACAAAGGTACAGTTCTCCGCCAGTTCGGCAATGGGATAGCCGCGGTAGTTGAGCACACCCCGGGCCCCTTCGAGAAAGGTGATTTCGCTGGTGCAGGAGCCGGTGTTCATGAAGCCGCTGTCCAGGGTGATATGCCCGGTTTCAGCCCGCAGCCTCCTGATATCGATGGCCTTTTCTCCTTCAGTGCCGATGATGACCGGCAGATGGTAGGTCTTTCCGTCCAGGATCAGAGTTGCCTGCTCCCGGGTGTTTTTTTCTTTCGACATATCCAGATTTCCTTGTATTCTGTCGTGCCGGCCGTAAGGGACACGATGATTGCGGTTTCGCGAGCATTACCGTTGTGGCGGTTCAGCCCGGAGGATGTTGCAGCCTGTATTCGGGATAAGTTGAGGCTTATCTCGTGAAGTCCACCCAAAAAAAATTAGTATAGAAGAAATTTGATAACGATTCAAGAGGCAGGCCATGAAGACGATGGAAGCGGATCATAACCACACCCCTGTCCATGGCAGGCGGATGCGGATTTTTCGAGACGAGGTCACGGTATACCCGGTGTCCTGCGAACGGCTGGCCAGCGGCCGCACCGACCGCGAGTGGCTGGCCGCGGTATTGGCCGGCGGCGCCCGCATCGTTCAACTCCGGGACAAGGATGCGGATGACCGCACCCTGTACGAAAAAGCGGTTTTCTTCCGGCAACTGACCCGGGCGGCCGGGGCGTTGCTGATCATCAACGACCGGGTGGATATCGCCCTGCTGGTCGACGCCGACGGGGTGCATCTGGGCAACTCTGATCTACCGGTCCGGGAGGTCCGGCGACTGGCGCCGGAACTGATCATCGGCGTGTCCGCCAATACCGTCGAGCAGGCCGCCACGGTGGATGAACGCGGGGCCTCCTATTTCAACATCGGGCCGCTCTATCCCACCAGGACCAAGGAGGGACTCTCAACCTTTATCGGCCTGGAGGCGGTGGCTCGATTTTCCGCCTGTTCCGCGTTGCCCTTTACGGTGATGGGCGGGATCAAGCCGGACCATGTCCCGGACCTGGTGGCGGCCGGCGCGGCCCGGATCGCGGTGGTCACCGCCCTGACCCGGGCCGGGAATATCGAGGCGGAAACCAGACGCTGGGTGGAGGCAATCCGCCGGGCCCGGGATAATAAAAGGGAATGATGAATGTCGAATATCGAATATCGAATGGGAAAAGACTATGAAGACCCTTGCTGAACAGACCGCGGAGATCCGGCTGCTGATGGAGTACGGTGTGCCCGGACAGCACCGGGATGCGGCCATCGAACTGCTGACCCGGCACGGGGAGGACAGTATCGCCCTGAACCTTTTTCAGGAGTTCTACAGCTTTCTGCCCGAGGCCCGGGAGGACGCGATCACCGTGCTGCGATTACTGGCGCGGCGGCAGGGGATTTTTCTGATCTGCGCCACCACCCTGGTTGCCGATTACCTGTACACGGTGGGCGGCCAGGGGGCCACTTTTCTCGGGCCTCTCGCCGAGGGGATCTGGGAAAAGGAGGTGCTTGATTTTTTCGGTTTCAAGGACCGGGAGGAATCTGTGGCCGCGCACCGGGAGCTGGACCGGTTTCCGGTCTATGTTCCGGTCCATCTTAACGACCAACTCTGTCATTTCTGCGCGGTTTCCAGCGGCGAGGAGCATGTCTTCGGCTGTCCGGCCGAGATCTGCCCCTGGTGCGGCGGTCAGTTGATCGGCTGCAACTGCCGGTTCGAGCAACTGGAGCGCGACCGGCTGGAGCGGGAAAAGCAGATCAACACCCTGCACGCCATGGTCAATGAAAAAGGGCGGGTCCCCTTTGAACCCGGCCAGGGACCCGCCTATCCGGCAATGGATGAGGATGAGTAGAGCGCCCCGCCCTTATTTTATCGACTGCAGATACTTATAAAACTCGGAGTCCGAGGAGATGATCAGCCGGGTGTTATCGCCCAGGGTCTTGCGATAGGTCTCCAGGCTCTTGGAAAAGGCGTAGAACTCCGGGTCCTGATTATAGGCATCGGCAAATATCCTGGCTGCCGTTGCATCGGCCTTACCCTTGATTTCCTGGGCCTCACGGTTGGCCTTGGAGGTGATCTCTTTTAACTCCCGCTGCACCTTGCCCATGATCTCCGCCTTCTGGCCTTCACCCTGGGAACGCTTCTCCGCGGCAATCCGTTTCCGCTCCGAGATCATCCGGTCATATACCTTGCGTTGCACCGATTCGATATAGTTGACCCGCTTGAACATCACGTCCACCAATTCGATCCCGTACTTGGGGGTGATCTTGGAGGCGGTCTTGTGGACCAGGGCGGCAATGTTGTCCCGGCCGTAGCGGATCGGTCCGTCTTCGGCCTGGGCCCCGGAGATGACCATGATTTCCGGCGACCAGTCCGAACTGCGGATGATCTCCACCAGGTTGTTTTTATTGACCAGGTCGCGGACCGTGCCGTCGATGATGTCGTCGAGAACGGTCATGGCCCGGGTCTGGGTCTTGACCGCCTGCATGAACACCAGGGCATCGGCGATACGCCAGCGGGCGGTGACGTCCAGGTAGACGAATGTTTTGTCATTGGTCGGGATCTGGTTGGGATCGCCGTCCCAGATCAGGATCCGTTTTTCAAAAAAGGTGGCCTCCTGGATAAAAGGGGTCTTGTAATGGAGGCCGGCCTCGGTGATCGGGGTGCCCACCGGGCGGCCGAACTGGGTAATCACCGCCTGTTTGCCTTCTGGCAGAATATAGAAACCCTGCCAGACGGTAACGCCGACGACCAGTACCAGGCCGATCACTATATATCGGATAATCGCATTCACAACATCTCCTCCTGGAGTTTAGGGTTTTGTAGCCGCGGGAGACCCGCCGGTGAGGTTGAGAAAGGGCAGGATCGAACGTTGGTCGCGGTCCAGCACATAGATGTCAGCCAGGGAGGGCAGGACATCCTGCATGGTCTCAAGGTACAGGCGCTGCCGGGTGACCTCCTTGGCGCTCCGGTATTCCTTGAGCACCGCCAGGAAGCGGGAGGTGTCGCCCTTGGACAGGTTTATCCGTTCCACTGCGTAACCGTGGGCCTCTTCCAACTGCTCCAGGGCCTGGCCCCGGGCCTTGGGGATCACCCGGTTGTAGGCCTCTTCCGCCTCGTTGACCAGCCGTTTCATGTCCTGGTCCGCCTCGTTGACCTCGTTAAAGGCCGGCTTGACCGCATCCGGCGGATTGACGTCCTGGAGTTGGACGGTCATGATGTCCACCCCGCTTTCATAGTTGTTAAGGACGGACTGCAGTTCCTTGGCCGTGGCCGCGGCCAGGATGTCGCGGTTGGAAAGAAGGTAGTCGAAGTCCATATTGCCGACGATCCGGCGGATGGCGGTTTCCGACAGGTCGCGCACCGCCTGGCTGATGTCGACCACCTTGAAAATGAAGTCAAAAGGGTCCTGCACCTTGTACTGGACGATCCACTCCACGTCGATCACGTTTTTATCCGCGGTGAGCATCAGTGATTCCGAATCATAGCCGGTTCTCTGGTACACGGTCTGACGGGCCGGAGTCTTGGTCCTGAAACCGAATTCCTCCTTCCGCACCGTTTCCACATCGACCTTCACCACTTCGTCGATCAGCGGTATCTTGAAGTTGAGACCGGGCTGGGCGGTCTTGCTGTACTTGCCGAAACGGAGCACCACCCCCTGTTCTCCCGGTTCAATGGTGTAGAAAGAGGAATAGACCACCTGGAAGAGGAAGATCAGGGCGATGATTCCGATGATGCGGCTGACCCCGCCAAAAGGGAAGCCGCCTTTGCCAGCGCCCTGGCCGTGCTTTGGCGGTTCACCGCCGCCGGACTGCTTGCCGGCAAAGGCGGCCTTGATTTTTTTGACGATCTCCAAAATGAAGTCCTCCGGGGATGGCGGACGGTTGCCCGGACCCCGGGGCGATTGCTGGTCTTGCCAAGCCATGATCAGCCTCTTTTAGTTGGCCGCTACAGATGAGACCACCGGCCAAGAGGCCGGGGCAGAGTCAAACGCAACGGTGATTGGGATGGGATTTTCCGATTTTTTACGAGGTTGTTGCACGTAGTTCGGATTGGATGATCTGACATCATCGCAGAATAACCTTCCGTTTACAAGGATTATTTGTTTCTCATCCGGAAGAATCGCCCTGCGAAGGGCAGAGGACCCTCCTTCGCCTGATGGCTACGGCGGGCAGGCAGAAAAATATGGGGCAGTGATCGTGGTTCGGATATGATATTCCCTGCACCCTGCACCCTGCACCCTGCACCCTGCACCCTGCACCCTGCACCCTGCACCCTGCACCGTTATTTATCCCCATGCCGCCAGCCAGGCGAGAACCACGGAAAACATCGTGCCTGCCAGGAGCAGGTTCTGGAACAATGCCCTTTCAAGAATACGGGCGGGAATTGTCCAGGCCAGGCCCCCCAGGATCATGCCGACGATCAATCCGAAGAAGTGGGCTCCCAGATCGGTATGCTCGCCGCTGCTGCCCAGCAGAGCCAGAAGCGCGACTCCGGCCGCCAGGGGCGCCAGGATCGCCCTGAGTGCCTGGGTCCGTTTGGTAATGGCCTGATACCCCACCAACAGACCGATGGCCCCGAACACGGCGGTGGAAAAACCCACCGAGTTATGGCTGGGACCGTGCAGAACGATATTAAGGTAGTTGCCGAGAACACCGGACAGCAACAGCAGCATCCAGCCCAGGCCGCTGCCCAGGACCCGGCAGAGATAGTGGACCGGAAATCCGCCGATGATCAGGTTGCCCATGAGATGAGCCGGATCGGCGTGAAGGGTCAGCGCGGTGAGCAGGCGCCACCATTCGCCATTAACAAGGATGGCCTTGCCAATGGCCGCCCCGCGGCTGAACCACGGGGCATTGGGACTCCAAGACCCGGTGATTGCGAAAAATACGGCAAGTGCGCCGAGCAGGAGAATCGTGGGCGGCGAAGAAAACAGTTCAGCACTTTGTCGCGGCGCCGGTGGAACCGGGGGCCAGTTGGCGTTTTCCTGCTCAAAGGCCGCAAGTTCGGCCCGGGCCCGTTCCTGATCCTCGGCCGCCACCCGGATAATCCAGTCGGCCGGGGTCTGCTCGACCCGGTGTCCAATGCCCACGGCCGACAGGACCAGGGACCAGAGTTCAATCCGTAGTCTGTCCGGGGTCGTTGCGGCGATTTCGGTCTGGAGTCGAGAGCGGGGCATACATTACCGGAGGTCAGAGATCAAAGGATGATGCCAAAGAAGGCGGGATGCCGGGTATATGTGGCGTCCCCGACGGGATTTGAACCCGTGTCGCCGGCGTGAAAGGCCATACTCAAAGCACACCTCTTCATGATTTCAGTTGGTTATAAATGACAAAAGTGGCTCAAAACGGCTAAAACGGACAAGAGAAGCCCTCAAAAAAGCCACCAGCTTTCTTCCGTTTTTTATTCAATGGAGCTTGCATAAAGTAAAGGTTTTTCTCTTGACAGAGGATGATTATATTATGTAGAGAGTGTAAATAAGTTTACTACCCCTATGGTTTCGACCTAGGGTGCGGGGTCGCTTCGGCGGCCCCTGCTTTTTTCTGGGGTTATAAATGCGAACATCGATCTATGTTGATGGTTTTAATCTCTACTACCGAGCCCTCAAGGGTTCTCCCTACAAGTGGTTGGACTTAAAAGCGTTAACAGCCAACCTCTTGCAGCCCCACCATATTATCGCTGAAATTAAATACTTCACTGCCATTGTTTCCGGGAATATCGATCCCGGACAACCGATCCGTCAGAAGACGTACATACGGGCACTTGAGAAATATGTGCCCGAGGCTTCCGTGTACTATGGCCACTTTTTGAGCCATCCGGTCTCGGCGCCGCAATACCCTTTAACCAATCCGCTTCAGTTCGCTAAGGTTATGAAGACGGAGGAAAAGGGCTCTGATGTCAACATGGCGGTTCATATCCTGAATGATGCCTGGCTTGACAGGTATGATTGTGCCGTGATCATATCGAATGATAGTGATCTGGCAGAGTCGTTGCGCCTGGTTCGTGAACAGCACAACAAAGTGATCGGCCTGCTTTCTCCGTTGATCAACGGGCATCCCTCCCGGGAACTCCAGAAGCATGCCCATTTTGTCAAAAGAATCAGAAAAGGGGTTTTGAAAATTTCACAGTTGCCTTCCCCCATCCCTGGATCTACCATTCGCAAGCCGCAAGGCTGGTAAGAGTCGAGATAGATTTACCCCAACCATTTATCCGAAAACAAGAAAAGGGGTTAGCCATTCACGGCTAACCCCTTTTTATTACTTGGCGTCCCCGACGGGATTTGAACCCGTGTCGCCGGCGTGAAAGGCCGGTGTCCTGGACCTGGCTAGACGACGGGGACAGGTCTTTGTTTAAGATGGTGGGTCGTGCGCGACTCGAACGCGCGACTCTCTGCTTAAAAGGCAGATACTCTACCAGCTGAGTTAACGACCCACTTGGAAGAAGGGTTACATACAATAGCCCGGGGGCGATGTCAAGAGCTTGGGTGTGGGTTTGTATATTTTCTTCTCCCGGTCTACGGCGTTGCAGCTTGGTGGTAGCAGGGTTTTCCGGCCGGGCGCCGTATTTTTCCGAATACCCGGCCAAGCGCCATCCCCCTGACATCAAATTCCTTGTGGAGTGCTGCCAGGTTTGCTATTCTCGGATGAGTTTCAATGGTCGTCGCCTTTACCCTGTGATTTCGTTACAAACGGGTGAATAAGGCTGCTTGTGGGCGCTGCCGTGCCGGTCGGCACGGCTCTTTTTTTTCATGGATTAATCAGGAGGTGTTCCCATGGGATTTCTTTCCGGGTCAGCCAGTTACGTACGCTACGCGGTTGAGGGCGACCTGCCGGAAAAATTTTTTGAATTCGTGGCCGAGCGTGTCGCCGGGTTCAGTTTCCGGGACATCGACGATACCCTGGATGAGTATTCCATCGGCTGGGTGTCGGTTGGAAACATGTTCGACAGCCGCTTCGCCTTTGGTTCCTACACCGTGGCAGATTATATCGTCCTGGCCATGCGCATCGATGAGCGCAAGGTGCCGGCGGCGATCTTGAACAAGTTCGCCAAAAAGGAAGAGGAACGGGTCAAGAAGGAACGTGAACTCCCCAAGCTGAGCCGGGCCCATCGCCAGGAGATCAAGGAACGGGTCCGTCAGCAGCTCGCCAGCCGGGCCGTACCCGCCCCATCGGTCTATGAGCTGTGCTGGAACCTGGCTGACAACACCGTGCTTTTCTTCAGCAATAATAAAAAGGCCCAGGCGGTGCTGGAAGATTTTTTCAAGGATTGTTTCGAGGTCCACCTGGTGATGCAGGTACCCTATCTCGCGGCCGGCCACCTGCTCGGCCCAGACGGCGAGGAAGCTCTGGCCCAATTGCGGCCAACAATTTTTGTCTAATTCCGGGTAAGGTTTCGGTAAACCGCGTACGTTTGAGGTTGGACCGGGAAAGGGGTTTTCTTATACCGAACGGTGTAGCGGACCCTGAGCCGCAGCCGTGACGGCAAAAGCGGAATTTGAAACAACTTCGGCATGATATGGTTATGGGTTCCGAATCGCCGCCGCGGCGAAGCGAGTTCCTGCTTGATAGCCTGTTTATGAACAGCCGACCCTTCTCAATGGAGCGGCCGTTGGTAGAAGAAGACCCCTTTCCCGACAGGAGGGGTTTACTGAATGTTTACAATTCCGGTCAGGGAAAAAATAATGGATCTTGTTGATATCATAATTGAAAAAAAATTTCTGGGCCAGGAGTTCCTCACCTGGCTCTGGTATAAGAGCAACCAGCGCGGCGGCACGGTGTTTCTGGCCGAAACAGGCGATATCCAACTGGTCTTTGAAAAGCATATGCTGCTGGAGTTTGGCGAGGGCGAGGCCCACGAAAGGCTTATCTGTCAGGGGCTGCAGACCGAACTCCAGGAGGCCCGGATCGGCCTGTTGATGGGTAAAAAACTGGAGCAGGCCCGGATCCGGCTGGCATACGGCGACCATGAGTGGTATTTTACCCTGTCCGCCACCCTGTTCGAGTTCCGCAGCGTCAAGGTGCCCAGAACCATGGGCGCGGACGAGGAAAGAGACGATTCCCTGGCCTTTGAGGCCCGGGTGCTGGAGCGGGTGGGGATGATCGAGCAGGTCAACCGGATCATTGACGAGCTGTTCCGGATGTTCCTTGCCCTGCGCATTGGTCCGGACTGGGAGCAGGAACTGGCCGGGCTCAGGGCCTGGGTCCACAGCGCCGCGGAGAAATAAATAATGGAGTTTGAGACTGTAATCGGGCTGGAGATCCATGCCCAGTTAAAGACATTGAGCAAGATTTTCTGCGGTTGTTCCACTGCCTTCGGTGCGCCGGCCAACACCCATACCTGCCCGGTCTGCCTGGGCATGCCCGGGGTGCTGCCGGTCTTGAACCACCAGGTGGTGGAGTATGCCATCCGGATGGCCCTGGCCACCAACTGCGAGATCGGCGCAACCAACGTCTTTGCCCGCAAGAACTATTTTTATCCGGACCTGCCCAAGGGATATCAGATCTCCCAGTTCGAGCGTCCCCTTGCCGAGCATGGCTGGGTCGAAATCGAGGCGGCGGGCAGACATCGCCGCATCGGGCTCACCCGGATCCACATGGAGGAGGATGCCGGCAAGTTGATCCATGACGAGCATGAGTCCAAAAGCTACGTGGACCTCAACCGGACCGGGGTGCCGTTGATCGAGATCGTCAGCGAGCCGGATATCCGCTCGCCCGAGGAGGCGGCCGCCTATCTGAAAAAACTGCACGCCATTCTCCGCTACCTGGATATCTGCGACGGCAATATGCAGGAAGGCAGCTTCCGTTGCGATGCCAATATCTCGCTTCGGCCCAAGGGGCAAGAGGAACTCGGCACCCGCACCGAGCTGAAGAACATGAACTCCTTCCGTAACGTGCAGAGGGCCCTGGAATATGAAGAGAGGCGGCAGCGGGACCTGCTCCTGGACAACGGCGAGGTGGTGCAGGAGACCCTGCTCTGGGATGCGGATAAAAACGTGACCACCTCCATGCGCGGCAAGGAGGAGGCCCATGATTATCGCTATTTCCCGGACCCGGATCTGGTGCCGGTGGTGATTGACCGGCAGTGGATCGAGCGGGTCCGGGCCACCATGCCCGAGCTGCCCGATGAGCGCAAGTCCCGGTTTATTACCGAGTTTGAGCTGCCGGAATACGATGCCGGGGTGTTGACCGCGGATCGGGAGCTGGCCGATTATTTCGAAAGCGCCCACGCCCTCTATCCCCGGGCCAAAAAACTCAGCAACTGGATCATGACCGAACTGATGCGGGAACTGCGCAACGAGGATGCTGGTATCACTGCCTGCGCGGTGGGTCCGGAGAATCTGGCCGCGCTCCTGAAGATGATCGAGGCCGGTACCATCAGCGGCAAGATCGCCAAGACGGTGTTTGCGGAGATGATGGCCAGCGGCAAGGATGCCGGGACCATTGTCAAGGAGAAGAACCTTGTCCAGGTAAGCGATGCGGACGAGTTGCTCGGGATGGTCCGCGAGATTCTCGCGGCCAACCCCCGGCAGGTGGCGGATTTCAGGGGCGGCAAGACCAAGCTGATCGGCTTTTTTGTCGGCCAGTTGATGCAGAAGACCAGGGGCAAGGCCAACCCCAGGCTGGCCAATCAACTCTTTGCCAGGGAGTTGGCCAAGGATAAATGATCACCTGCAACCACCGTGGTTCGTAACCGTTCACCGGGGGTACGGAATTACGGTAACCTCATGCCCGTAAGCGTTTACCAGTGGTTTAGATTCGTTCATTTGGGACAGCGAAGCATACTGGTGCTATTCGAGCAGGCCCAAATGGGCGAAGATGAGGTGCTGGTGAACGCTTGCCTTGGTTCCAATCGGCAAGGAGGGATTCATGGAAAAGGGCGATTGGCGAAAAAAAGGCGCCGGCCACCGGCAGCGGTTGCGGGACAAGTTCCTCGCCCGCGGCATCAAGGCCTTTAACGACGATGAACTGCTCGAACTGCTGCTCAGTTTCGGCACCCCGCGGATCGACTGCAAGGACACGGCCCGGGCCGTGCTGGCCCATTTCAACAACTCCCTGGCCGCGGTGCTGGACGCCCCGGCCGAGGAGTTGATCAAGATAAAGGGCATGGGCCGGAAGAACATCTTTGCCCTTCATTTTGTCCAGGGAACGGCCCGGCGTTATCTCAAGCAGCGGGTACTCGGCAAGCAGTACATCCATTCCTCCCGCGAGGTGGGCGACTACCTTGTCCACCTGCTGCGGGGCCGGGAGCGGGAGGTGTTCATCGCTGTTTTTCTCGATGGTGCCCATGCGGTGATTGCCACCGAGACCGTGGCCGAGGGTACTATTTCAGTGAACACCATCTATCCGCGCGAATTAATCAAGCAGGCCCTGAAGTACAATGCCGCCGCGCTGATCGTGGCCCACAACCACCCCTCCGGCAGCCTGACCCCGTCGGCCCAGGATATCAACCTGACCCGGACCCTGTTCATGGCCTGTTCCCTGATGAACATCACCCTGCTCGACCATCTCCTGGTCGGCGCGGCGCAAGAGGTATACAGCTTTGCCGATCACGGCCTGATGACCGATATCAGCTCCCGATGCGCCCAACTCCTCAACCAGCCGGACCGGGGCTGAGATGGAGGTGTACGACCTGCCGGGCCCGGGCCAGGGCGAGGAGATTGCCACCATTTATGTGCATGTCCCCTTCTGCCGGAGCAGATGTCCTTACTGCTCCTTTGTCTCCTTTGTTGTTGACCGGGACGGGCAGGTCGTTGACTACGGCCGGGCGTTGATCGACCAGGCCAAGGCCATGGCTGAAAATCCCTGGGTCCGGGCGCGTCAATTTACCTCGCTGTTTTTCGGGGGCGGCACCCCTGCCCGGCTGTCCGTTGACCAACTGGCGGCCCTGTGCGATATTTTTTTGCGCCGCTACCCCTTTTCCACGGAAGTTGAACCCGAGGTAAGCCTTGAGACCAACCCCAACACGGTATCCCGGCAGATGCTTGCTGGTCTGCGCCAGGCCGGAATCAACCGGCTCAGCATCGGGGTCCAGTCCCTTTCCGACCGGCTGTTAAAGAAACTGGGCCGCACCCATTCCGCGGCCGATGCCCGCCGGGCCGTGCGCCTGGCCCGGCAGGCCGGGTTTGCCAATCTCAACCTGGACCTGATGTATGGCCTGCCGAGGCAGTCAACGGCCGACTGGCAAGAGACCCTGGCCAGGGCCCTTGAGCTTGGGCCCGAGCATCTGGCGATCTATGAGCTGACCGTTGAGCCGGGCACCCCTTTTGCCGGACGGCTGGCGGCCGGCGACCTGCACCTGCCGGATGAGGAGACCCTGCTGGCCATGGCGGAGGTAACCGCGACGCTGTTGAACCAGGCCGGGTTTACGCGCTACGAGATCTCCAACTACGGCCGGCCCGGTTATTATTGCCGCCACAATATCAATTACTGGGAAAACGGCCCCTATCTCGGCATCGGCGCCGGGGCGGTCTCCTGTTTTTCCGGGGTGCGGATCCGCAACGTCGAGGATCCTGGGGAATTTGTCCGGATGGTGGCGGCCGGCCGGCCCCCTTTTCTAGACGCGGAATGCCTGGACCACCAATCCCGGTTCCGGGAGACGGTGATCATGGGGCTGCGAATGCTGGACGGGATCTCCTGCAGCCGGCTTGAAGAACGGTTCGGGCTCGAGCCGCGCCAGTATTATGGGCCGCTGCTGGAGCGGCTGATAAAAGAGGGCTGGCTGGCTGGCAGCGGAGACCGGCTCCGCCTTACCGGCCCGGGGCTTGGTGTGGCCGATTCAGTGTTGAGCCAGCTGGTATAAGGGAAAAAGAGATAAGAGATGACCATGAAGGCAAAGAAACCGGAAGTTGTTTATATCTGCCAGGGCTGCGGCTATCAGAGCCGTAAATGGCTGGGCCGCTGCCCTGACTGCCGGGAGTGGCAGAGCCTGGTTGAAGAACGGGTCACTGCCTCCCGCGGCGGCGGGACCGGAACTAAAACCGCGACCGCCATCCCGGTCCCGCTGGTGTCGGCGCCCGAGGATGACGATCAGCGCTCCACCACTGGAATCGCGGAGCTGGACCGGGTCCTGGGCAACGGGGTGGTGCCGGGCTCGATGATCCTCATCGGCGGCGACCCCGGGATCGGCAAATCCACCCTGATGCTCCACATGCTGGCCGGGATGGCGGCCCAGGGGTGCCGGGTTCTCTATGTAAGCGGCGAGGAATCGGTGCAGCAGATCAAGATGCGGGCCAGACGGCTCAATGCCTTGCACCCTGACTTGTTCCTGGCCATGGAGAGCAATGTTGAGGCGATTATCGGTATGGCCGACCATATGCAGCCCGGCCTGCTGGTGGTGGATTCGATCCAGACCCTGTTTACCGAGGAGTTTCCCTCGGCCCCGGGCAGCGTCACCCAGGTGCGCGAATCCGCGGCCCGGCTGATGACCCTGGCCAAGACCAGCCGGATCCCGGTGGTGCTGGTGGGTCATGTGACCAAGGACGGGGCCATTGCCGGCCCCCGGGTGCTGGAGCATATGGTGGATTGCGTTCTCTATTTTGAGGGGGATCGCGGCCATGCCTTCCGGATCCTGCGCACGGTCAAGAACCGCTATGGCTCCACCAACGAGATCGGGGTGTTTGAGATGAAGGAAGAGGGGCTGGTCCAGGTGGACAACCCCTCGGAGATATTTCTGGCCGAGCGTTCGGTCGATGTGCCCGGCTCGGTGGTGATGCCGAGCATTGAGGGCAGCCGGCCGATCCTGGTGGAGGTCCAGGCCCTGGTCAGCTCCACCAACTTCGGCACCCCGCGGCGGACCGCCATCGGCGCCGACCCCCAGCGGCTGGCCCTGTTGACCGCGGTGCTGGAGAAAAAGGCCGGCCTCTCCCTGGTGGCCAATGATATCTTTTTAAATATCGCCGGCGGGATCAGGATCGACGAGCCGGCCCTGGACCTGGGCGTGATCAGCGCGATTGCCTCCGGCTTCCTCGAACGGCCGATTCCGGCCGCCACCGTGGTCTGCGGCGAGGTCGGCCTGGCCGGCGAGGTGCGCGCCGTCGGCCAGATCGAGATGCGACTCAAGGAGGCCTACCGGCTGGGTTTCACCCGGTTTATCCTGCCGCGCAGCAATGCGGCGCGACTGGGGGCCAAGGTCCGCAAACAGACCCCGCTGGAGTTGATCGGGGTGGCCACGGTAACGGAACTTCTGGACAGGGTTTTTTGACCGGGGTTCAAGCCTTTGGTTCAGCGGGCCAGATCCCGGTCAAGCACGGCCCGGACCTCGGCCGGGGAAAGGCGGGCCAGTTGCACCTGTTTGGTCCGGCTTTGCAGGCCTGACTTGATGGTGACAGCGGATTTGGGCAGACAAAAGAATTTGGCCAGATAGTCGATCACCATGGCGTTGGCCCTGTTGTCCACCGGCGGGGCGGTGACGGCCAGCTTGAGCGCATCGCCATGTCGGCCCTGGAATCTGGTGCGCGAGGCCCGCGGCTGGATGTAGAGGGTAAGAAGAACGCCGTTGTCATCGGAGCGGAGATAGGACATGGATCAACGGTCCTGCTTGTCCTCGATCCCGCCAAAGGTGATCGCTGGTTCCGGAGTATCGTCATCCAGGGTTTCAGGCCCGAACAGGGGGTCGATATGTTCTGCCGTGGCCACCGGCGCTTCCGGTTTTTTCGGCTCGGGCGGCGGCTCAGGGTCGGGCCCTGGAGGCTCTGCCGCCTTCCGGGGGGCGGGTTCAAGCCCGGGCATCTCCATCTTTTGAAAAAGTTCATCACGGTCCGGCAAAGCTGCCGGTTCCTGGCCGGGAGTGGCTGCGACAGGTTGCGAAACCGCGGGATCCAACTGCTCCAGGTACCAGTTCAGGGTGGCGCGCAATTCGTCCCGGACCCGCTCTTGCAGGGCAATCAGTTTTTCCTCGGTCGCAGCCTTTTCCAGAGCCTGGCCGGCCGTTCTGTCCCCCCGGCCCTGCTCCAACTCACGGATCCGTTCCCGCAGTTGGTCATTTTCCCGGAGCAGGGCGTACAACTCCTCGGCCACCTGTTCGAGGAAGGTATCCACCTCGTCCATATCAAAGCCGCGCAACCGGACCTGAAACTCCTGGTGCTGGATATCTTCCGGGGTGATGGCCATCTGTTACGGTTCCTGGAAATTGTAAAATTGTTGTAAACATTCAGTACCCCCCCTCCTGTCGGGAAAGGGGTCTTCTTCTACCAACGGCCGCTCCATTGAGAAGGGCCGGCTGTTCATAAACAGGCTATCAAGCAGGAACTCGCTTCGCCGCGGCGGCGATTCGGAAGCCATAAGCATATCCTGCCGAAGTTGTTTCAAATTCCGCTTTTGCCGTCACGGCTGCGGCTCAGGGTCCGCTACACCGTTCGGTATAAGAAAACCCCTTTCCCGATTCAACCTCAAACGTACGGGGTTTACCGAAACCTTACAAATTGTTTTTCGCGAGGTATGGGTATCGTCTTTTCAGGTTTCTGATCTCTGACTTCCGGCCTCTGGCTTCCGGCTTCCGATTAATGGCCGATGGACCGGGCGATCCCGGTAATGGTCGGCACCAGAAAACTGCGGAGAAAGAGAAGGGCCAGGATGAGGATCATGGGTGAAAAATCGATCCCCCCGGCAAATGCGGGGATCAGCCGCCGGATCCGGGAAAGGACCGGTTCGGTCACCTCGTTGAGAAAACGGACAATGGGGTTGTAGGGATCGGGACTCACCCAGGAGATAATCGCCCGGCCGATAACAACCCAGATATAGGCGCTGATCACGATACTGATGATATTGGCCAAGGACATCAGAAAATTACTGAGAACGAACATGTTGGATACTCCTCTGGTTTAAGAAATTTTGCTGCCCGCGGCCACTGGTCCGGACACGGTGGCAAGCACCAGCTTGCCATCGCTTTTTGCCGCCAGGACCATGCCCTGGGAGGCGACCCCCATCAGCTTTACCGGTTTGAGGTTGACCACCATGATCACCTGCCGGCCGATCAGTTCTTCCGGCTGGTAGAACTCGGCAATCCCGGCAACCACGGTCCGTTCTTCCGGGACCTTGACCGTGAGCTTCAGGAGCCGGTCCGATTTTTTGATCTTCTCCGCCGCCACCACCTCGGCCACCCGCAGATCGAGTTTTTTGAAGTGGTCAAAGGAGATCAATGAAGCCTCATCCACGCCTTTCCCGGCCCGATCCGGTTGTTTGGCAGCCTCGGCCCTGGTCGGTTTGCTTTCTCCTTCCTTGTCCAGCCGCGGAAAAAGCGACGGCACGGTGGTGATGGCGGTGCCCGGTATGCTGAGCCCCCAGCTTCCCTGGGAGCAGAGATCAGCCGCGGTTTTGATACCCAGGGCCTTGCTCATCCTGGTTGCGGTTTCCGGCATCACCGGCTGCAGGACCAGGGCGAGCAGTCGCAGGGTTTCGGCCAGGTGGAAGAGGACCGTGGCCAACCGCTCCTGTCTGGCCGGATCCTTGGCCAGTTCCCACGGCGCATTGACCACGATATACTTGTTGGCCAGGGCAATTACCTCCCAGACCGTTCGCAGGGCCCGGTTAAAGGCAAAATCGTTCATCAGACCGGTATACTCCGCAACCATCCTGGTCGCAGCCGCGGCCAGTTCCCGGTCAATATCCTCGCCGGCCCCGGGCGCCGGCACCCGGCTGTCGGCAAATTTGGCCAGCATGGTCAGCGAGCGGCTGAAGAGATTGCCCAGGTCATTGGCCAGGTCCGAGTTCCGGCGGGCGATTATCCCCTCGCTGCTGAAGGATGAATCCAGGCCGAATGACATCTCGCGCAGGAGGAAGTAGCGGACCGTGTCCACCCCGTACCGCTCGACCAGTTCGCCGGGCCGGACCACGTTGCCCAGGCTCTTGGACATCTTGGTCTCGTTGATATTCCAGTAGCCGTGGACATGGAGTTTTTTGTAGGGCTTCAGGCCGATGGCCTTGAGCATGGTGGGCCAGTAGATGGCGTGCGGCTTGAGGATATCCTTGGCAATAACGTGCTCGGCGCCTTCCCAGTAGCGGGCAAAATCCGGCCCGCCGGGAAAACCGATGCCGGTGAGATAGTTGATCAGGGCGTCGAACCAGACATAGGTGACAAACTCCTGGTCAAAGGGCAGGGGAATGCCCCAGGTCAGCCGGCTGGTGGGCCGGGAGATGCAGAGATCCTCCAGCGGATCCTCAAGAAAAGAGAGTACCTCGTTGCGGTACCGTTCCGGGGTGATGAACCCGGGGTTGTTCCTGATATGGTCGATGAGCCATTCCTGGTACCGGTGCATCCGGAAGAAGTAGTTCTGTTCGGTGATCTTTTTGGGCGGCGCCAGGTGGTCCGGGCAGTTGCCGTCAACCAGCTCCTTTTCAGTGAGAAATCGCTCGCAGCCCTTGCAGTAGAGCCCGGAGTAGTTGCCCCGGTAGATGTCGCCCCGGTCAAAGACCTGCTGGAGAATGGCCTGGACCGTCTCGATGTGTTCCGGGTCGGTGGTGCGGATAAAATTGTCCGGCTCAATGGCCAGCAACGGCCAGGCCCGGCGGAACATTCCGCTGATCCGGTCGGTGTACTCCCTGGGCTCCTCGCCGGCCTTTTCCGCGGCCTCCACCACCTTGTCGCCGTGTTCGTCGGTACCGGTCTGAAAGCGGACATCCTCGCCGCAGAGCCGCTTGAACCGGCAGATGGTGTCGGCAACAATGGTCGAATAGGCATGGCCGAGATGGGGCTGGGCATTGACATAGTATATAGGGGTGGTGATGTAGAAACTCATGCTTTTTCCTTGCGGGAATTTTGCGTTGTCCGCTTCGGCTGCGGGTCGTTTGCTGCTTTCTTGACCCCTGGCGCGGGCTTGACCGTCCGCCACTCCTCCTTGGTAAGTATCCTGTCCTTGCCGTCCTGACCGAGAAGGGTGATCGTTTCGCTCATCACGTTATGACGGATGACCTTATAGTTCTGGTTGTCATAGGATATCCGTTTGCCGACCTTGGGCATCTTCCTGCGGATCGACTTATAGGTGGCGAATTCGTAGTTGAGACAGCAGAGCAGCCGGTTGCAGGCCCCGGAGATCTTGACCGGGTTAAGCGGCAGGTTCTGCTCCTTGGCCATTTTGATGGATACCGACTCGAACTTCTTGATAAACGAGGAGCAGCACAACTCCCGGCCGCAGCAGCCGACCCCGCCCAGCATCATGGTCTCGTGGCGGACCCCGATCTGGCGCATTTCCACCCGGGTGCGGAACTCCTGGACCAGAATTTTGACCAGTTCCCGAAAATCCACCCGGTTTTCGGCGGTAAAGTAAAAGATGATCTTGCTGCCGCTGAAAAACCGCTCCACCTTGACCAGCCGCATGGGCAGTTTGTTCTTTTTGATCTGACCCGCGCAAAAGGAAAAGGCCCGGTCTTCCATGCCCTTGAGCTTGGCATACTTGGCCTCCTCGTCCCGGGTGGCCCGGCGGATAATGGTATGGTTCATCTTCTTGGTCCGCTCCTGGTTGTCCGGCCAGTTGGGGGTGGAGCCGACAATCCGGCCCGGCTCCAGGCCGTGATCGGTCTGGACCATGACCACAATTCCCTTGGACAGCCGGGACAGCCGGGACGGCGCCGAGAATACCTGCTCCTCCTCCCGGAACTGGATCCGGTAGAGGACCGTCAATCTCTCGCCGGGCTCCGGGGCCGGGTCCCGGTCAATCTGCGGTTCGCTTTTGTTCGTCAATGCCGTGGTTCCTGGTAAAAGGGATCGGATGATATCTGTTTACACGAATTTATCATATTAACCCTATAAGAGCCCCCAGAAAAGGACCTCGCACACCAGGGTGCGATTACAGTTGCGATGCAACTCCTTTTCAGCCCGTTGGATCATTTTCAGCTTTGCCTGTAGTTCCGCCATGTTCCAGCGTCTTCCAGCCGTGTCCAGGATGGCGGCCAGGTCCTGGCTGGTGACAAGCTCTTGCGGGCCGCCGCCGGCAAGGAGCATCAGGTCGCGGAACCAGGTTTTGAGCATGCCCAGCAGTTCGCCCAACTGCTCCTTTAATGCGGCCGCTCTTTCCGCAAGCCGCAGGATCATCCCCACTGACTCCGGGTCTGCCGGCGATAGCCGGACCAGGTTCTCGATCAACTCCTGCCGCAGGTCCAGTAACTCCTGGTCCAGCAGCAACCCGGCCCGGCCCAGGCTGCCCTCGGACAGCGCCGCCAGGGTGGCACCACCGGCCGGGTCCAGATCATGGTCCCGGCACAGGGCCTGGGCGACCAGTTCATAGGGCAGGGCATGAAAGGGGATCACCTGACAACGGGAGACAATGGTGGGCAGGAGGACCCCGGACTCATCGGCCGTCAGGATCAGCAGATTGTCGGCCGGCGGTTCTTCCAGGGTCTTGAGCAGGCTGTTGGCCGCCTCGCGGCGCATGGTATGGACATCCTCAAGGATCACCACCCGGGTGCGGGCCTCAAAGGGCGGAAAGGTGAGGGCATGCTTCAACTCCCGGATCTGCTTGATTTTGATCCCAGCGCCGTCCGGCCGGATATGGAGCAGGTCCGGGTGGGAGTCGGCATTGAACTTCCGGCAGGAGGAGCAGTTGCCGCAGACATCAGTTCCCCGGGGGTGGTTACAGTTGATAAAGGCGGCCATGGTCAAGGCCAGCCGTTTCTTGCCCACCCCGTCCGGGCCGCGGAACAGATAGGCGTGGGCCATCTTTTTCCGGGAAAAGGAGGTGATGAGCAGATTTTTGGCCTTGTCCTGGCCGATGATGTTGGCAAAGGAATAGGGATGCATTACAGGCCAAACAGCTTTTGTTGCCGGGTCTCCTGGGGCGCATTGCCGCTGTCTTCAGGCAGTTCCGCAGCCGTGGTTGACGACGGGTCTTGCTCCTGCCCGCGGCCGCGGAGAAAGAGAAAACGCTCCAGGATCCGCTGAAAATCAGTCCACTGATACCCGGGCTCGGACAACCGGCCTTCCAGTTGACCGATATAGTTGAGCTTGGCATCCAGGTCATCGATAAAGTTGAGAACAAATGCCTCGCTGATCATCGGCAGGGTGGGCGAACCGAACTCGTGCTGGCCGTGGTGGCTCAAGACCAGGTGCTGGACCCGCACCAGCAGTTCCCGGGGAAAGTCGCGGATTTTTATTGCCCTGGCCCCGACCATTTCCGCGCCGAGCACCAGGTGGCCCACCAGTCGGCCCTGGTCGGTATAGTTGAACGGGTAGACGTCATAGGAGAACTCTTCGACCTTGCCGATATCATGGAGCAGGGCCCCGCTGAGCAAGAGGGAGCGGTCAAGCCCGGGGTACAGGTCAACGATCCGGCCGGCCAGCCGGGCCACGGCCAGGGTATGCTCCAGCAGGCCGCCGAGATAGGCGTGATGGATGGATTTGGCGGCCGGCGCCTGCTGGAACCGGTCAAGGAAAGCCGGGTCCTGGAAAAAGGCCTGAAGCAGTTTTTTCAAAAAAGGCTCGGTCACCCCCTTGACCAGGTCCTGGAGCTCGGCAATCATGGCCGGGATATCCAGGTCAGTGGCCGGGAGAAAGAGCCCCATATCAACGGCGGCCGCATCAACCGCCTCCAGGGTATCGATCTTCAGCTGGACTACCCCCTTATAGGCCTGGGCCTGACCATGGATGGCGATGATTCCGCCGGCAGGGCAGGACGGCTGCAACCGGTCAACGTTCTCCCAGAGCCGGGCCCCGATCTCGCCGCTGGAATCCATCAGGGTGAGAATCAGGTAGGGCTTGCCGTTTTTGGTCTCGGCCCGGCTGACCTCCTTGACCAGAAATAGTCCGGTCACCGCCCGGCCGTCCCGGATCTTGTTGATATATGTTCCCTTGTTCGATCTCATCTTAAAAGTTCAGGGTCTGCTGCCAGGCGATCTTCAGGTCACCAATGGACTGGTTAAGCACCTCTTCGCCGGAAAGCCCGGTGCAGGAGAAATGCGGTTCAGCCACCACCCGGCCGATGCGGGCCCAGCCGGTGGCGGCCATGGTCTGTTCAAAATCCGGGGCCCGGTCCGGGGCCACGGTGACCACGAACCGGCTCTGGGATTCGGAAAATAAAAGAATGTCGTCCCGGTCAATCTCCCGGCACGGCACCCTGGCAAGATCAACCTCCATTCCCAGACCGCCGGCAAAGGCGGTTTCAGCCAGGGCCACGCCCAGACCGCCGTCAGAGCAATCGTGACAGGATGCCACCAGGCCGGCGGTCATGGCCCGGTTCAGGGCCTGGTAACGGGGCAGGGCCTCTGCTTCGCGAACCCGGGGCACACCCATGCCCACCCCGCCGTGCCGGGCCGCATATTCCGAGGCCCCGGTCTCATCATAGGTCATGCCCAGGACATAGACCAGGTCGCCTTCCCTTTTGGCATCCATGGTAACCGCCAGGCGGACATCGTCGATCCGGGCCATTACCGAGAAGAGCAGGGTCGGCGGGATCGAGATCTTGGTACCGCCCACCAGGTAGTCGTTTTTCATGCTGTCCTTGCCCGAGATGCAGGGCACGCCAAAGGCCTTGGCATAGCGGGCCAGGGCCTGGTTGGCCCGGACCAGCTGGGCCAGCTTGTAGGGTCCGTCCGGGGTCTTTTCCGAGAGGATCGGGTCGCACCAGCAGAAGTTGTCGAGCCCGGCCATTACCTTGAGGCCGGCGCCCACGCAGAGAGCGTTCCTGATCGCCTCGTCCACGGCGCAGGCCGCCATGTGATAGGTATCGATATCCGAATAGCGCGGACAGACCCCGTGGGAGATCACCAGCCCCTCAAAGGAATCGAGCAGGGGCCGGATCACGGCCGCGTCACCGGGGCCGTCGTTGGCGATCCCGGTGAGCGGCTTGACCACGCTGCCGCCCTGCACCTCGTGGTCATACTGGCGGACCACATACTCCTTGCTGCAGATGTTCAGCCTGGCGAGCATTTTTTTCAATTCCCGGCCCAGGTCGGGCTGGTCGGGGAATTGGGGCTCGCTATGGCTGGGCGGTTCCCAGCGGGCCACCATCTCCATTGGCGGCAAGCCGCCATGGACGAAATCCATATCCATGTAAGCGATGGTTTTCCCCTCGTACAGGATATGGAATTTGCCGGTATCGGTAAAGGTGCCGAGCACCGTGGCCTCCACATCCATCTTGTCGCACAGACCGATGAAGGCGTCCAGCTTCTCCGGCGGCACTGCCAGGGTCATCCGTTCCTGGGCCTCGGAGATGAAGATCTCCCAGGGCTGGAGTCCGGCATATTTCAAGGGCGCCTTTTCAAGGTGCAGTTCAAAGCCGCCGCAGTCCTCGGCCATCTCCCCCACTGAGGAGGAGAGCCCGCCGGCGCCGTTGTCGGTGATGCAGCGGTAGAGGCCCAGGTCCCGGGCCTTGAGCAGACAGTCGAACATCTTTTTCTGGGTGATCGGGTCGCCGATCTGCACCGCGGTGGCCGGCGAGTTCTCATTGAGTTCCTCAGAGGAAAAGGTGGCGCCATGGATGCCGTCCTTACCGATCCGGCCGCCGGTCATGACGATGATGTCGCCGGCATCGGCCTGCTTGTGCTCCGAGGGCTGGCCATTGACCAGGGCGGGCATGATCCCGACGGTGCCGCAGAAGACCAGGGGCTTGCCGGCATACCGGTCGTCAAACAGGAGCGAACCGTTGACCGTGGGGATGCCGCTCTTGTTGCCGCCGTGCTCCACCCCTTGCCGCACCCCTTCGAAGATCCGTTTGGGATGGAGCAATCTGGCCGGCAGGGGCTTATCATAAAAGGGCGAGGCAAAGCAGAACATATTGGTATTGCAGATCAGCTTGGCGCCCATGCCGGTGCCGAACGGGTCGCGGTTGACCCCGACGATGCCGGTCAAGGCCCCGCCGTAAGGATCAAGGGCCGAGGGGCTGTTATGGGTCTCCACCTTGAAGACCATGTTCCAGTCGGGATTGAAGCGGATCACCCCGGCATTGTCCTTGAACACCGACAGACACCAGTCGTCCGCACCCATGTCCCGGCGGATCTCCTTGGTGACATTGCGGATATAGGTATCAAACAGGCTGGTGATGCGGGAGGAGGTGCCGGTTTCCGCATCCTCATAGCTGATGTTGCCGTTGAATATCTTGTGCTTGCAGTGTTCGGACCAGGTCTGGGCCAGGACCTCCAGTTCCACGTCGGTGACCTTTTCGCCAAGGCCCCGGGCTCCCCGCTCGGCCTTTACCCCGGGCCGGGCCAGGTAGTTGCGAATGAGTTTCATTTCCTCCATGGTCAGGGCCAGCACCCCGTGCCTGCTGATCCGGATCAACTCCTCATCGGATACATCCAGGTCGATCTCCACTACCTGAATCCGGTTTCCCCCAACCACCTTGGGGGCAAAGGGCTGGATCCCGTTGGCCTGGACAAAACTCGCCCGGTCCATCACCGTGAAACGCTGGATCAGCTCGTTGGCCAGGAGCTTGCGGGCAATGGCCTCGGTTTTTTCCTGATCAAGGTTTCCGGAGAGGAGAAACTGGGTCGAGGTGTAGACCGCCTCGTCCCGGCCCAGCTTACGGCCGAGGAGCAGGCCCAGGGCCTGGGCCGCGGTGCGGCCCTCGTTGTCAGTGACCCCGGGCCGGAAACCGACCTCGATCAGCCAGTCGAATTCGAACTGGTTCCGCAGGGCCAGGGCAGCCAGGGAATAGTCCTGGGTTACCGGGTCGGAAAAGGGGCCGGCCGCGGCCTTCTCCAGTTGTTCCGGGGAGATGTCCGCCTCCACCGTAAAGGCCTTGATGGTGCGCACGGTATCAACGGCAAGGTTAAGGTCCGCGGCAATCCGTTTTCGGGTCTGTTCCCCGAACGAATCATTGAATGCCGGCTTCAGGCCGACCTCGATCCGGGCAAGCATGGCGTTCTCCTTAATTTATGCAAAAAACGCAGGATATGGAGCATGATTTGATCTGAAAAAGAAAATCGAGATAATTAGCCGGCAAGTATACCAGATGGAGAGAATTTGGGAATGAAGAATTGTAACAGTTCACCAAGGGCGACAACCTCGGGGGATACTCAGCCCGTACGAGTTCACCAGTGCCTTGGATTCGTTCGTTTGGGGCTCCGAATCTATCCTTGGCGGATGTGAGGAGGCCAGGTAAGCGAGCCTGCGAGACTCCGAAACGGGCGAAGATGAGGTGCTGGTGAACTTGTACGAAGAATTACCGTTCCGGTCGGGGTTGGCGGGCCGCCAGTTTTTTCGCCTTGAAAAGGGCCTTTCGATTCCTGGTGGAGTTGGGCTTGAGCTCCACGGCCCGGGCATAGGATATTGCCGCGGCCCGGAAATCATTGTTAACGGCCTGGGCCTGGCCCAGCCAGTAGAATGCACTGCCGCTTTCAGGGTTTTTTTCAACCTGCTTTTTTGCCTCGGCAAGGGCGGTATCGAGGTGCTCGCGGGCGCGGACCTCATCTCCCTGTAAACGATACGTATGAACCATGTTCAGGTTTGCCGAAACACTTTTCCGGTTTTTTTCCAGACGCTTGAGGCCTGCCCCAAGCGCCCTTTTCATATAATAAGAGGCCTGTTGCTCGTCTCCCAGTTCCCGGTAGCACAGAACAAGTTGGCGCAGGGTAAAGGTATTGTCAGGGAACTTGCTTTCCTGTATATGGTAGAGCCTTGCCGCCAGACGCCATTGGCCGATATTCTTGAACGCGTTTGCGTGTTTCCTGGAAACCTTGTCAAACCGGACCAGCGAACCTATATACAGTCGCGGTGTCTGTTTGACCACATAGGAACTCGCAGCGGCAAGCACTGTTGCGCTCAAGAATATCTGCAGGATGCTGATGGTCAGTTGCCGGACAGGCACGGGCCGCCAGAAGCGGCTGCCATGGGGGGGAAGATCGAGCCGAAAGGCAACCTCATAATGGCTGGCCATTATGCAGAAAGCAAAAGAAAGAAGAATTTCCGCGACCTCGGCCTCGTTCATATAATAATATTCAGGCTCAAGCCAGCCCGCGGTTACAAAAAAAGGACTGAGATAAAGAGGTGGAGACGGCAGGCCCTTTTCTTCCATCCAGATGGCCGGTTGCCAGCGATATCTGAGGGCCAGGGGATAGACCAGGCTGTAAAGGGTCAGGCCGACGGCCAGGCCGTACTCCATGAACTGTTTGGTCAAGGTTTCGATGGGCCCGACAAAGATGTTGTGTATATTGGTCTCGTTCTGGATGTTGTGGGCCTTGAAAAATTGAGGCGTGCTAATATTGAAAATTCTCTGACCCCAGGAAATTTCTTCCATTGCCACGTAAAAGCAGGCCAGGGCAAGAACTCCGAAAAAGAGACGGAACCGTTTATGGCTGAAAGAGACCCAGAGAGACAGGACCATGGCCATGGAAAAAAAATAAAACTGCAGCCACTCACCGAACATGTCTTCCATGGTGGCCCAGATATAGAGATCCGGGTATCTGGTTCCCAGGACCAGGTACCCGGCAAAGATGAGAAGATAGAGAATGAGGGCTGTCAACTGGTGGGATCTAAGTCCGGACATGATAATTCCCCTGGTTGAGATGGCTCTGCAACAAGTGCTGGACAGACTCAAGAACCAAGATTATACCGTTTCATCTTTTTATGCAGCCCCTGGCGGGTAATTCCCAGCAGGGCGGCCGCTTTCAGCTTGTTGCCCCGTGTCTTTTTCAGGGCCTCTTCCATCAGCCTTATTTCAAGCTGTTTCACCTGATCCGGAATGGCGAGGCTGGTGATTCGTTCCGCCGGATTTTCCCGCTTGCCTGCCGCTATTTCCTGGGAGCAGGTGGTTGCCTGGATCTTTTCATTTTCAGAGGTAAGGGCAACCAGACGCTCCACCTCGCTGTGCAGCTGCCGCACATTGCCCGGCCAGTCATACTCCATGAACAGGTGCAGAACCTCGGCCGAGTATCCGCCAAGCTTTTTATGAAAGCGTTCGCAGGTATCTTCTAAAAACGCGGTGGCCATGGGGATGATATCCTCTCTTCGCTCCCTGAGCGGCGGGATGGTTATTTTTACGGAAAAGAGCCGGAAAAAGAGATCTTCACGGAAGCGGCCTGATTCGACCTCGGCATTGAGGTCTTTATTGGTGGCGCTGATCAGCCGGAAGTTATAACGGATGACCTTGCTGCCGCCGAGCCGTGTCCCTTCTCCCTCCTGAAGGGCGCGAAGAAACTTGGGCTGGATGGCAAGGGGCATATCGGCAATCTCGTCAAGGAGCAGGGTGCCGCCGCCGGCCTCCTCGAACCGGCCGCTGCGACTCCGGTTGGCTCCGGTGAACGCCCCCTTTTCATACCCGAAAAACTCACTTTCCATGAGCTGTTCAGGTATTGTCGCACAGTTGACAGCTATAAAAGCGTTGCTGTGACGGTCGCTTCCCTGGTGAATCGTCCGGGCGACAAGTTCCTTGCCCGTACCATTTTCCCCCTGGATGAGAACATTGACCGGGGTGTTGCTTACCAGCCGGGCCATTTCCATCACCTCACGCATGGCCTTGCTTTCAGCAATAAAAAGACGGTCATGAAAATAACCGGTATCCAGCCGGTCCACCTCCTGGTTGAGCTGGGAGGAAATTTTCAGGATTTCTTCGTTAAGGATGGCGCTTTCAATAGACAGGGAAAGGTAGGAGGCAACTTCGCCGAGCAGGGCCAGATCCTCCTTGGTAAACCCTCCTTCCTTGTTTATAACCTGAATTGCGCCGGTTATACCGACAATGGTCGCTCCCTTGATGGGAGTACAGACCATGTTACGCGAGATATAGCCTGTCTCCTCCTCAACCAGCTTATGGTATCCCTTTCTCTGGTCAAGGTCATTGGCAATGATCCCTTTGCCGGAAGAGATCGTCCGGCCGGCAATACTTCCCTCCCTGGGGGGCCTGATCTGTTTTTCTGCCAGTCCGGTACCGAACTTCGAACAGATATTTTCCGTGCCGAGTTCGGTAATATAGATGGTGCATCGTTCCGCCGACATGAGTCTGGGCAGAATTTTTACATAAAACTCCAGGTAAGACTCATAATTTTCCGCAGACCATGCGGCTGTGACCTGCTCCATTCTCGTTTTAAGATTGGCAAGGCGCTTTCGGGATATGAGGGCTGGAATCTTATCCATAACGGGACACACCGTTTACACCGCGTAAACACTGGTTGCACTCCTGTTTTTTGCAGACGCAGTATGAACTTTTTTAGTTCTTGTGTCAACTATGGTTACATTTTTATTTACTGTTTTGTATATATCCGCGGATAAGAGTTCGGCCGATTGGCTGCACCACGGCGAGCTTACAGGTCAAGGAGTGTACTCGACAGGTGGTCGCGCCACCCTGTGAGTTACGTTACTTTTTGTTCGCATGGGGTTTGATAATGAATAAGGAGGCCTGCCATTGAACCAGCCGGCCCGGGCCCGGACCAGGCGTAAAACTTGCAAGTAAGCGTTCACCAGCACCTCATCTTCGCCCATTCTGGCCTGCTCGAATAGCACCAGTATGCTTCGCAGTCCCGAATGAACGAATCTAAGCCACTGGTAAACGCTTACGGGCATGAGTTTACCGTAAATCCGTACCCCCGGTGAACGGTTACACTTGCAAAAACCATGTCGGGGTTGAAACCGACACACGGCAGGTCACCGGCCAATGGCGTGGGTTCCCCCAATATTTCCATAAGCATGTTTAAAGATAACCTGTTATAATTGTGGGATTATAAAAATATTCTTGCTAGACTTGCCAGCTGTTTTCACCAGAAGAGGCAACCATGATGTTACGGCCCGGATTGCAGCGAAAAACCTCATTCCCACTCTGTTGTTCAATGAAGAGGGATGGATGCCACTGGGAAATATCCGGGTTCACTCTGGTGGAAGTGCTTGTTGTAATGATTATTTCCGCCATTCTTACGTTGGGGGTCGTCAATATGTTTACCTCGAACAAGGCTAAACTGAAGGCAGCGGCATTTGCCCTGCGGGGAGATATAAACCTGGCCCGTTCCGAGGCGGTTACCCGCAACAAAGACGTCCTGATCCAATTTGTTTTTAATGTGAGTGAATCCTCTTTTGTTAATGGTTCCGGTGACCGGGACGGCTACCGGATCTGTGTGGACGGTGATACCGGCACCGCCAATAACAGTTGCGGTGATGCCGACGATACTTCAATCCGGGATATGCGGATGAAACCGGAAGTGCAGTTCTATGATACCACCGGCGGCGCCATAACCGGGGGGCCGACAACGACCTCGGGCGGATCCAGTCTTGTTAACAAGGATGGTGTTCTTTTTACCTCGAACAAGTTCAAGATGCAGGCTGATGGAACGAGTAATCTCGCGGGAACAGCAGTCATTTATGTACCGGAGACAGGAGACCCGACAACAATGCTGGTCGAGCCGTTCGCAGTTGTGGTGAACAGCACGGGCCGGGTCCGGTTGGAGCGATGGCGAACCGATGACTGGTATGACAAGTAATGCCCGTCCGGAACATGCGAAAAACAATCCTTATTGCCGGACAGACACCAGGTGGCAGGATTATGGTGGGCAGGTTATTTCCTGGGATTCCTGGAGGGTGCTGGAAATCTGGTAGCACTGGTCGGCCTCAAGCTTGCTCTTGGTCATGGCGGTAAAAACCGTGGTGTCGGCCGCGGTGATGGAGTAGGTGAAGTATTCAGTGTCCGCCGGGTTGAAGTTGAGCATGCTGGTGAAGGTCGAGGCGGTGATGCTGCCGCCGTAGTAGTTGTTATTCATGGCATAGTACATCTCCTGGGCGGTTTTCAGATCAAGAAGATTGTTGCGGGCATTTGTAAGGCGGGCCTTTTTTACATGATTGTAGTAGGCAGGGATACTGACCGCGGCCAGAATGCCGATGATCGCCACCACGGACAAGAGTTCGACAAGAGAAAAGCCTTTGTTTTTTCGTGCAGAAAGAGCTGTGCGAACCATTTCCATCCCGCCTCGTGATGTAGTAGTTTATGGCCGTCCGGTGGGAACCGATGTCAAGGTAACTTGATTTATTATAGCAGTATTAACAGGGAACAGCATCTTTTTTTGGCTACATTCCGGGGTAAAGGTAACATTGTGATCGTGAAAATAGAGCAACAGTCAGGATTTACTATTGTTGAGTTGATGATCGCGGTGCTGGTTTCCCTTATTGCCTTGACCGGAATATACCAGGCCTTTGTCAGCTTTACCAATAATGCCAATGTCCAGGAACAGATTATAGAAATGCAACAGAACCTGCGTATCGGCATGAAAAGGATGGCTGACGAGATTCGCAAGGCCGGCTACGACCCGACCCTGAGTGGTAATTTCGGCATTACCGATGCCCAGGCAACGACAATCACCTTTACCGGAGATTTTGAGGGTACTGAAAACGGCACGATTGATGCTGGAGAGACCATAACCTATTCATATGATTCGGCTGATCTTGAATTGGAGCGCGCAGTTGACAACGGGACACCATCCCCGATAATAAGTAATGTTGATGTTGTAAATATTGTTTATCTGGACGCCGCCGGCAATGTAACGGCAACACTGAGCGATATTCGCCGGGTGCAGCTGGCGTTGGTGGTTCGAACAACAAACCCGGATTACTCATATACCGATACGGGTACGTTCAGTAACCTGCAGGGCACCGTAATTTTAAATACAGCATCCCTTTCAGGCGAGGACCTCAACCACCGCCGCAAGGCAATGACCCTTGAGCTGACCCTGCACAACCTTTATTAACGAGTATCCGGTCCAAAATGGGACCAAGGGTAAGAAATGAAGAATAACAAAGGGTTCTCCCTGCTCGAAGTCTTGATCGGAATTTCCATTTTCGCCATCGGCCTGATGGGACTTATGGTCCTGCAGATTTCCGCCATAAAAAATATCTCTTTTTCCGGCAAGTTGTCCGAGGCCACCCTGATTGGCGAGACCAAACTTGTTGATCTCAAAAATGTGCTGTCAGACAGTGATCCCCTTCTTGAAGATGATGATGGCGACGGCGAGGACGGGCTTGGGGATTTCGGCTGCGGCCCCAGCGACGCCTGCTCCGACAAGGCGGACGGAGTAGACACCTCCCAGGGCCAGAAGGGCATCTACACCGTATACTGGAATGTTGCCCCAGATTCGCCCGACACAGGTGTTCAGACAATCAACGTTATTGTTACCTGGACCGCCAAAAATATTCAGCGGTCCATCCAGATTCGATCAATGCGGGATATGCTTTCGTCTTGAGTCTTTTTTCGGCATAAAATTTGCAACAAAAATAGTCCGGGCAGGGCTTGTCCGGACTTGAGTGGCCATGAGTTGACGTTGGACCGTTATCAGCCGAACAGTTACATCGAGAAGATAAAAACCCAAAAAGCCTCTGCTGACAGAGGCATGACTCGACCGGGAGGTTATTATGAAAAGACAACGGGTAAAAACAGTCAAAAAAGAAAAGGGATCAATCATTAATGTGGTTCTGCTGATTCTGGTTATTCTCAGCCTGGTCGGCATTGTGTTAAAGCAGACCGGCAACATTGACACCAAGATCGCCACAAACGAAAAACTTGCCAGGGTGGCGTATTATGCCGCTGATGCGGGCATGGAGCGGGCAATCAACATGGTGACCGCCGGCCTGGACGGCGGTTCTCCGGACACCAGTTGGGTCGGAGTATCCCAGGGGTTCGGCGATGCCTCCTACCAGGTTGCGGTGGAGGATTACAGTTACATAAGCCCTCCGGCCGGCAGCAGCTCCTCGGGCAGCAGTTCCTCGGGCAGCAGTTCCTCGGGCTGTTCTTCATTAATGCCGGCCAGAGGCGCGGATTCCATCTGGCAGAGAATCTCCGGATTTTTTGTCTCCCCAGCCTATGCCATGTGCGGCAGCAGTTCCTCGGGCAGTTCTTCAAGTTCGTTCACCCTGTTTGATGACAACGATGGTGACCTTGACGGCTATATTCGGATCACCTCCACGGGTACCATAAATAATGTCAGCAAGAGCATTGAAGTAATATTGAAAAGCGACGGCACGGTGGTGTCCAGGATCGAGCAGTAACACCGGTTACCCTGCTGCAAACGGAAAATGTACCGGCGCACACCACTGGTGCTTCGTCGGTACAACTGCGAATGGAGTAAAAAAATGAAAAGAGGTGAAAGGATCGACACGGAGCAGCGCGGATCTATTATCAATATCGTACTGCTGGTGCTGGTAATCCTGACACTGATAGGATTCGTGCTTATCCGTTCCGCCAGGATCGACACCCGGATCGCAGCCAACGAAAAACAGGAAACAACGGCCTTCCATGCTGCCGACGCCGGTCTGTCCCGGGCCCTGAACATGCTTGAGGGTAATGGAGACGGCAGTTGGCTGGGAAGCCCCCAGTCCTTTGGTGATGCGACCTACCTGGTGACGATGACCGACTATACCAGCAGCAGTTCCTCCAGCATCTCCTCGGTCAGCAGCTCAAGCGCGGTATACAGTTATGATATTGATGGTGACGGGTATATCCTGATCAGGACGACCGGGACGATCAACAAGGCAACTGTGGCGGTTGAAGCGATTTACCAGGAAGGCACGGGGATGATCTCCTGGAGGGAGGTGGAGTAAGAAGCTCTTTATTCTATAGCCCGGCCGGAGGTTCCGGGAGGGGCATTTCCAGCCACCAAGCCGGCAATGCCCCTCCATTTGTTTTACGAACATCCTCCTCAAGCTCTTTCAAATCCATCAGCCCCTCTTTTATTTTGGCAATCCTCTTTTTCAGCTGGAGCCTGTTGCTTTTTGTTATTTCTTCGGTAAAAAGCCGGTAATCTCTTTTCAGTTCTTCTATGAGGCCGGCCTTTCTCTCCTGCTGATATTCAGCAGGACTTTTTTCCTGTTCGTTGTCATCCTGTTCCGCGGCAACCTGCTCTTTTTCATTTTCCCCTTTTTCTTCTTGAACAACCTCATCCAGGGGGGGCGGTTCCGGTTTCGACTTGGTAAAAGCAACTTCCTGGACAGAGAGCACCCTGTCCACCGGGATGCCGATGGTGCCGCCCAGGGCTTCCAGATAAAGGACAGATCCTTCCATTTTTACGTCCCTGGCCTTGAGTCTGCCGCCGTTTTTAAAGGTTACCAGGTAGTCGGCAATACCCGGGCCGGGCATGAGAAGCAGAAAGGCAATGAGTAGGAGGATAATTTTTTTCATGGAATTGTTCATCGTCTCGGGGTCAGGGGGTGAACCTTGTCAGGTTTATCTCCCTGTAGCCATGAAGATGCTAGCCAAAAAAAACAACAAAGTCAATGGACACGGGCTGGAATATCACCTCAAGCCGTCACGGATCCGGGAGAGAGAAGGCCGGCGGTTATTGAGATGCGCTTCTGAATTATGTAGACTGTCCAGCCAGACCTGGAGGTTCACTGGTCCATGGCCGGCGTTCCCGAACATGGAGTGAACTCTTACGCCCATGAAATTTCATGATTACATAACCTGCATCGGACCAAGGGCCTTGAACTACATGGCGGCCCGGCACGGGCTGACAAGGGCGGCCAACCCCCTGACCCTGACCTTTTCGGTGACCGCTGCCTGCCGGAGTCGCTGCCGGACGTGCAATATCGGCAAACGCTATCTCGCTGATCCCAAAATTATCCGCCAGAATCTGGCCCTGGATGAAATCGAGACAGTTTTTAAATCGCTTGGCCATATATATTTTTTTAATATATCCGGCGGCGAGCCCTTTATGCGACCGGACCTGGCCGAGATCATCCGCCTGGCCTGCCTGTACCTGAAACCGCGCCTTATCCATATCCCGACCAACGCCCTTGCCCCAAATACCATTGAAAAGATCACCCGCCGGATTCTGGTTGTGCTGGATGAATACGCACCCCTGTCAGTACCCATTTCCATCAAGCCCTCCATAGACGGCATTGGCGCGGCACACGACTCGATACGAGGCGTTAAGGGGAATTTTGCCGCCCTGGAGCAGACCATTGATCTTCTTCTTGCCCTTGCCCTGGAAAATCCCCGCCTGCACGTTGACCTGGGAACGGTGATTTCCAACTATAATATTCACCATCTTGATGAAATAGAAGACTGGGTGCATGGCCGGGGCATTGAATCATACCGGCACGAGATCGCTGAACAGCGGGCCGAGTTTGATAACCTGGGCGATCCCATTACCCCGACGGTTGCGAGGTATGAGAAACTGGTCAAGGGGTTTAAGGAGAAAATTTTCCAGAACATCCGCGGCAAGGCCTTTCTTACCAGGACCACCGAGGCGGTGCGGCTGGTGTACTATGATGTCGCGGTCCGGATTCTCAAGGAGCGGCGCCAGGTCACCCCGTGCCTGGCCGGGATTGCCAATATTCACCTGAATTATAACGGCGAGGTCTGGCCCTGCTGCGTTCTCGGCAATGAACAGGCCCTGGGCAATGTCAGGGAGTCGGGCCTTGACATGCGGGAGGTCCTTGGATCCAAGCAGGCGAAACAGGCCAGGCAGTATATTGCAGACGGAAACTGCGCCTGTCCGCTGGCCAACCAGTGGCTGAACAATATCCTTCTGACCCCGCGTCATATGGTAAAGGTTCTCTATACCCTTGGCCTGCTTTTTCCTTTCAGGGCCGGAACAGGGCCGGTCGGCGGCCGGTCCGGGCGAGTCACGGGTGGTGCCGGGGAAAAGAAAGACCGCCCAGCCGGCGGCAGGCACAGGGCCATGGTGCTCAAAAAATTCGGCACCATACCGGGTGGTGATGAGGAGGTTGAGCTGCCGGCTGAACCGCCTGAGCCGGTAAAGATCGATAACCCGCTTTAGGCAAGATCTTGTCTTGATGGTGTAACCGGCCGGTGACCACTCATAATTGATGAACTGGTAACAACCCGAAAGGCTTCAAATGCCACCCAATAAAATCAACAAGTTACAACATGACACACGTCCGTCGAGCGGTAAGGTTTCGGTAAACCCCGTACGTTTGAGGTTGGACCGGGAAAGGGGTTTTCTTATACCGAACGGTGTAGCGGACCCTGAGCCGCAGCCGTGACGGCAAAAACGGAATTTGAAACAACTTCGGCAGGATATGCTTATGGGTTCCGAATCGCCGTTGCGGCGAAGCGAGTTCCTGCTTGATAGCCTGTTTATGAACAGCCGGCCCTTCTCAAACATGCTGTTACTAATAACAATTAACCAATAACTAGTAACTTACCCCCTCAACCCGATAACCGAGGCGAATCGTCCGGTGACCCGGTCCCGGCGGAAGGAGAAATAATCCCGGTTGCAGACCGTGCAGATTTCGGACACAGAGATGCTCCTGGCCGGAATGCCGGCGGCCCGGAGCTGGCTGCGGCTGATCGCCCGGAAATCAAAATAGGCCGGCCGGACCTGATAACGGTGCAGAGCCCCGGGCAGCTCCGTGGAAAAATTTTTAAACTCGGCGCAGCAGGGCCCCAGGGAGGGGCTCACCGCAGCGACAAGATCGGCCGGCCGGGTACCGTAATGCTCCTGCATGGCGCTGACGCAGACGCCGATGATCTTGGCCACCGTACCCCGCCAGCCGGCATGGACAATGCCCACTGCCCGGTGGACCGGATCGTGGAACATCACTGCCTGGCAGTCGGCCTGCTGGACCATCAGGCCGATCCCGGGCCGGTCGGTGATCAGGCCGTCGCACTGGTCGATATCAAGATCAACGTCCGGGATGGCGGTGATCGCCCGGACCCGGCTGCCATGCACCTGGTGCATGCCGGCCAACCGTTTGATCCGGATCTCTTTTTTTATCCGCTCCCGGTTGACCCGGACGTTCTCCAGGGTATCGCCGACCTGAAGACCCACGTTCAGGGAGTCCCACGGCCGGGGGCTTGTTCCGCCATGCCGGGAAAATACCCCATGGAATATCTCCGGCCGGGACAGGGGCGGGAAGAAAAGGGGTTGCAGGGAGTAGCAGCAACGGCGGGAACGGCGGCAGGAGTGGGAACCGGAGGATGTTGACATCGGCTTACTTATGGGAAGGGTTCCGGCAGAGCACGGTGTCGTGGCGCCAGTTGCGATCATCACGGTCCGGATAGTCGATGATCGCGTGCAGGCCCCGGGATTCCTTGCGGGCCAAGGCGCATTGCACGATCAGTTCCGCCACCAGGGCCAGGTTGCGCAGCTCCACCAGATCCGGGGTAAGAAAGTAGTCGCGGAAATGCTGGGCCACCTCCTCCAGGATCGGGGCCAACCGTTTCTGCACCAGCTTGAGCCGTTTCTCCCGGCGGACGATTCCCACATAATTCCACATCAGCCGCCGGATCTGGTCCCAGTTATGGGTTACCAGCACCCCTTCCTTGATCGGCTCGGCCCGGCCGGCGCTCCAGGAAAGGACCTCGGGAAAGTCGCGGGCCATGATCATATCCCGGTCCTGTTGGCACTGGACAAAGGCCTGGTGGGCAAAGACCACGGCCTCCAGCAGGGAGTTGCTGGCCAGCCGGTTGCCGCCGTGCAGGCCGGTGCAGGCGGTCTCGCCCAGGGCAAAGAGGTTTTCGATTGAGGTCCGGCCCATGCGGTCGGTGACCACCCCGCCGCACATGTAGTGGGCCGCCGGCACCACTGGCACCGGTTCCCGGGTCATGTCGATGCCATAGGAGAGACAGGTGCTGTAGATATTCGGGAACCTTTTTTTGATGAATTGGGCCGGCTTGTAGCTGATATCAAGATAAACGCAGTCGTCACCGCTGGTTTTCATCTCAGTGTCAATGGCCTGGGCCACCATGTCCCGGGTGGCCAGGTCGCCCCGGGGATCGTATTTCTTCATGAACGGCCGGCCCTGTTCGTCGATCAGCCGGCCGCCTTCGCCGCGCACCGCCTCGGAGATCAGAAAGTTCTTGGCCTTGGGATGATACAGGCAGGTGGGGTGGAACTGGATAAACTCCAGGTTGGCCACCCTGGCCCCGGCCCGATAGGCCATGGCCACCCCGTCGCCGGTGGCGATATCCGGGTTGGTGGTATAGAGATACACCTTGCCGCAGCCACCGGTGCAGAGCACGGTGGTCCGGGCGAGATAGCGGTGCACCGAGTTGTCCTCGCGGTGGAGGACATAGGCGCCCAGGCAGCGATCAATAAAAGGAGATCCGGGACTGTTCAATCCTGCCCTGGAGGCAATGAGCAGATCCACGGCCAGGTGGTTCTCAAGCACGGTGATCGCCGGGTCGGCCGCTATCCGGTCCAGCAGGGCCCGTTCGATTTCCCGGCCGGTGAGGTCATGGGCATGGGCGATGCGCCGGGCCGAATGGCCGCCCTCTTTGCCCAGATCAAGATGACCGGGCTGCTGTTCGTTCGGGCTGAAAGAGACCCCGAGGGTGACCAGCTCGCGGATTCGCTCCGGACCGTTTTCCACCACCAGCCGCACCACCTCTTCCTTGCACAGTCCGGCCCCGGAACGGATGGTGTCCCGGATGTGCAGGTCAAAGGAGTCATCCTCCGAGAGCACGGCGGCGATCCCGCCCTGGGCCAGATTGGTGGCGCTGTCCACCTTGGCCTTCTTGGTGATAATGGTCACCGTGCCCAGGGTGGCGGCCTTCAGGGCAAAGGACAGTCCGGAGATGCCGCTGCCGATTATCAGAAAATCCGTAGTAAATGCCATGGCTGCTCAGGTCGCGAACGGTTGAAACAAGGTTGATCAGTGTTCCCTTCTGTACCACAAGCAGCCGGGGATGAAAAGATGAAAGGGGAGGGAAGAGCAGCGAGTAACGAGCAACGAGTGCTGAATTCAACATTCAGCATTCAAAATTCACGGTTATTCCTTTAGCCTTTCACCTTGCACCTTCCGGCTTTTTTCAGTAAAAATACCTACTTTATCCGGAATACAGAAAAATGAAGGCGCAACAACGCGCCACTGTAAAATCTTTCCTCCTGAACCCTGAGCAGGATCTGCCCTTCACCTTGAACGACATGGGGACCACGGTTCAAGGGGAGACCGGTGAACTGAAAGAAATGAATCCTGTCCGGTTAGCTGATATTACCGGAAAATCCCGCTGGGTTTTTCCGGTGTTCCTTGTCTTGGCCTTCCTGATTGCCGCCTCGCCGGTGCGGGCAAAGACGATTTTTAAAAACGGGAGCATGGTGAGCGTGGCCCGGAAGAGGGTGAACATGCGCTCCGGTCCGGGCAGGCAATACCTGGTCCGCTGGCAGTTGGACCGGGGCGTGCCCCTGCTGGTACGGGGGACCAGGGGCAACTGGGTCAAGGTCCGTGACTTTGAAAGGGACGAGGGGTGGATCCATGGGAAATTATTGGATCGGCGGCCACATCTGATTGTCAAGAAAACCAGGAACAAAACGCAGCGCATTGATATCCGCAAAGGTCCCGGATCAGGTTATGAACTCGTGGGCCAGGCCGATTCGGGCACGGTTTTTCAGACCCTGGCCCGAAAAAAAGGCTGGGCCAAGGTGCGCCATAGGTCGGGCCTCACCGGCTGGGTGCGGCGAGAAAAGGTCTGGGGCTGGTAGGGTGAAACAACCCGTGCATCTCTGTTCATCCTTGTAAGAAAAATAACAGCAAAACAACAGGAAACAATTTATGAACAATAACAACACGGTCTGGCACCGGGCAACGGTGACCCGGGCCCGGCGCGAGCAGGCAAACGGCCATAAAAGCGTCAATCTCTGGTTCACCGGCCTGTCCGGCTCCGGCAAATCCACCCTGGCCCATGCCGTTGAAGAAGAACTCCATCAACGCGGCTGCCGCACCTATGTGTTTGACGGCGACAATGTCCGGCACGGCCTCTGTTGTGACCTGGGATTCGGCGTTGAGGAGCGCCGGGAGAACATCCGCCGCATCGGTGAGATGGTCAACCTCTTTCTTGATGCCGGGGTCATCTCCCTTACCGCCTTTATCTCGCCCCTGGAAAAAGACCGGCAAAAGGTAAAAAATCTGCTCGGCCCGGGAAATTTCATCGAGATCTTCTGTAACTGTTCCCTGGAGATCTGCGAGGCCCGGGACGTCAAGGGGCTGTACAAGAAGGCCCGGGCCGGTGAGATCAAAAATTATACCGGCATTTCCTCGCCCTATGAGGCGCCCACCGATCCGGACCTCCGGCTCGACACCGGCCGCCTGCCCCTTGGTGAGTGCGTGGCCGCGGTAATGGGCCTGCTGGAGGAAAAGGGGATTATCAAGGGTCAAACAGAATTCTAAATCGCCATGTTCTGTTCTGCCGGATAGTGGACACACGCCACTGCCCATGCGACGCCGGGAAAAGAAGTTTCCTTGATAATCCAGAACCCGTGGAGTTGTCAGGTTGGAAATTTGGTAAAAAACCTAACGAGATAAAAATACTTTTCGATTTCCTGGGCGCCACCTTGGCGGAATTGTATCCCGGCTCAGCTGGCGAAGTGAGGGCAATACCGTCAGATCAGTATGAACTATTCGAAAATTTAGCTGATTTGTTACCGAAACTGCCGGGGCCGCGGAAACTCGAATTGACCAAGCAGGTTTTGCAAGGCCTTGAAGAATCTGACATAAGCGTAGAAGAGTTCGTCGATGCATTCAGCAACTCTACGCCGGAGGCAGTGAAAAATATAGGGGTGGCGGCAAAGTTCGTTCAATATAAGTCCGCGTTCAACGAATTGAAAAGATTAATTCAAATCGCCGACCCAAGTGAGACAAGATATCAAAATCATCTCCAGAGACATCCGTGGATATTCGGTAGCGAATACAGTGAACTTCTGGATCGCAGGAAATGGACCAGGGACGACAATCTGGATTTCATGCTCCGCAGAACGGTTGACAACTACCTGGAAATCGTTGAAATAAAAACTCCGGCCACCATGCCTTTGTTTAACCATGATAAGAGCCATGATAGTTTCTATGCCTCGGCAAAACTCAGCCAGGTAATGGGGCAGGTCAATCGGTACATTGAAGAAGTCGAGCGGCATAGAGACACGATAATTGCCAAGGATCGAATCGATCCTCTCAAGATAAGGGCAAGAATTATCATCGGCGTTGACGGCGATGAAGATCAACAAGCTGCGCTGAGGACCTTGAACTCCCATTTGCATCGGGTGGAGATCTTGACCTTCGATCAACTGCTGCGTGTGGCAAAACGAACCCTGGATATTTTTCAATCACGGATTTCCGAGGGTGAATCACACCCTGAATATGAAGAATGGGATGATGATGTGCCCTTCTGAAGTTTTTCAAGCAACAGAGTCAATCGGAGATTCAGCCCTTTTGTTTTCAAGATACGAAACAGATTGAATCAGCCTGTGGAGCGTAATTAATGAGCGATCTTCGTTATGATGAGATTGGCTACTGGTCCGAGGTCAAGCTGGACATCTTGCGGGAATACGCAAACGCCTATTCCCACATTCTTTCATCACAAAGAAATCCGTCTCTATACCACATCTATATAGATGCCTTTGCCGGCGCCGGAAAGCATATTTCAAAAAGCACCGGCGAATTTATCCCTGGCAGCCCAGCCAATGCCCTTTTGATTGATCCGCCCTTCCGGGAATACCATTTTATAGATTTGTCGGTCTCGCAACAACCCGCTCGACGGACGTGATTCGTCTTGTAACTTGTTGATTTTATTGGGTGGCATTTGAAGCCTTTCGGGTTGTTACGAGTTCATCAGATTTGAATATGCAAAAAATTGATGCGCTTGAGCAATTATCCGGAGCATGTGACGAGGTTTCTGTTTATCCGGTTGACTGCAATAATATCCTGTTGCAAAAGGTTGTTCACCGGGAGCGATACGAAGGTAAACATTCAGTAAACCCCCTCCTGTCGGGAAAGGGGTCTTCTTCTACCGACGGCCGCTCCATTGAGAAGGGCCGGCTGTTCATAAACAGGCTATCAAGCAGGAACTCGCTTCGCCGCGGCGGCGATTCGGAAGCCATAAGCATATCCTGCCGAAGTCGTTTCAATTTCCGCTTTTGCCGTCACGGCTGCGGCTCAGGGTCCGCTACACCGTTCGCTATAAGAAAACCCCTTTCCCGGTCCAACCTCAAACGTACGGGGTTTACCGAAACCTTACATACGAAGAGTATAAAGGGGCTCTATGCATTCTTGATCCCCATGGACTTCATCTTGATCGGGAAATCATGTATACTGCCGGAACAATGTGATCTATCGAGATTTTTTTAACCTTTTCGGTTGCCGATATGAATCGCAATGTCCTGTGGCATTCGCCGGAGGGTGTTGATTTGAACGACAACACCGCTGAATAAGGAGTGAAAAAAGATCATGATTGAGACCAAGCAGAACGTTTTTCAGATGCTCGATCAGAACAGATCGCATCTGAAAGGACTAGGTGTTAAAAAAATAGGGTTGTTCGGTTCCTTTGTGCGAGGGGAACAGCGCCCGGACAGCGACATTGATTTGCTGGTCGAATTTGAACCAGGTCGAAAGACATTCGATACCTTCATGGAGCTGTCTTTCTTTCTGGAAGATGTTTTGCAGCGTAAGATTGAACTTGTCACCGTTGAATCACTCAGTCCGTATCTTGGCCCCCACATCCTCAAGGAGGTTGAGTATGCCACCCTTGCCGCTTGAATATTTTCGCCACATCCTTGATGAGATCGAATATCTGCTGGCCGAAAGTCAGAGTTTAAGCAATGAGCAGTTCCTGAAGAATGGCACACTCAGACGTGCCTTTGTGAGGAGCATTGAAATTATCGGAGAAGCTTCCAAGAAAGTGCCCGCTGAATTGAAGAATAAATATCCGACAGTGCAGTGGAAGGCCATGGCGGGCATGAGAGATCGACTTATCCATGATTACTTCGGGGTCGACTATGACATCGTCTTGGGATGTTGTGGAAAATAAAATACCATCACTTCGCGAAGCAGTACTGGAGATCCTGGAAAAAGAATGTAATGAAACTGACGGAAAATGAAAAAAGGGATGCCATTAAGCTGAGTAAGGCGGGCAAGCCGTTGCCGGACAAGTATCGGTTCCTGTTGTTTGATGATGACCGGGAAGTGGAGTTGATCTGGAACGGCAAGACCGTTGAGGTCTGCATTTTAAAATCATTAAAAATGATGGACTCGTAACAACCCAAAATGCTTCAAATGCCACCCAATAAAATCAACAAGTTACAACATGACACACGTCCGTCTCGCGGGTTGTTGCGAGACCGACAAAAATGATCACACAAAATTGATCAGGAGGTCAATGTGCTCAAAAGGATAAAAATAAAAGGCTATAAGTCCCTCGTTGACCTGGAAGTTCGCCTTTGTCCCCTTTCTGTCCTCTTTGGCCCGAATGCGGCGGGAAAAAGCAATTTCCTGGATGTATTACAGCTTTTGTCCGGAATTGTGACCAGCCGCACATTAAAGGAAGCCTTTGAGCCTCCTTATCGGGGAAAGCCCTTGGAGTCATTCTCTTTTGGACGGGACGGCATCAAGGGACTCCTAAAGAAAGAAAGCGCCTCATTCTCAATCGAAGTGGACATTGAACTCTCTCAAAGTGTGGTCGATACCGTTAATCGTCAAATACGCGAGATGAAAAGAACTAAAGCTTCTGAAAAAAATGAAGGGAGCAATAAAAATCAATCATTCGTGCGTGAAAAATCTCTCCGTTATCGTATTGAAGTGGAAATATTGCCAAAGTCAGGCTTCCTGCGTGTTGTGGATGAATATCTTGCAGCATTGAACAAACAGGGGGAAATCAGCCGGAAAAGAAGCCCGTTTTTAGAAAAAGTCAACAGACGTTTGCATCTCCGCATGGAAGGCCAGGCCCATCCGACTTATTATGACTGCTACTTGGACCACAGCATTCTATCCATGCCCCATTATCCCCCGCACTATCCTCATCTGGTTGCCGCCCGGCAGGAGCTGGCAAGCTGGTTCTTTTTTTATTTTGAACCGCGGGAACGTATGCGGGCTTCCAATGTGGTCAAGGAAGTACGGCACATAGGTCTGATGGGGGAGGAACTGGCTTCATTTCTGAATACGCTCAAGGTGCTTGATCCCCCTCAGTTCAGGGCGGTTGAGAAGGCCCTGCATCTGGTTATTCCAAACGTCACCGGCATTGAAGTTGATGCAAATGAGTTCGGGGAAGTCGATTTAAAGCTCATCGAAGGGGAAACACCTATTCCGGCCCGGGTTCTATCCGAAGGCACATTGCGCGTTCTGGGTTTGCTCGCCGCCATGGGAGGAGCAAAGGAACCGTCGGCTTTGCTGGGTTTTGAGGAGCCTGAAAACGGCATCCACCCAAGAAGAATCAGGATGATTGCCGATATATTAAAAAACCGTACGCTTTCAGGTGATACCCAGCTTATTGTCACCACGCATTCACCGATTTTGCCGGACATGATTGATAATGACAGCCTGTTTGTGTGCCGCAAGGAAGAAGATAGAACAATAATCGAGTCTTTTATTACCACCTGGGGTCCGTTAGGTAGAAAAACGGACATTGACAAAGTGCTCGACAGGGAGGAGCAACCCTTGGTGTCCGAACGTATCTTAAGAGGTGATTTTGATGCGTAGGATAATTTTGTTTGTCGAGGATTATGGGCACGAGGCCTTTATTACATCGGTCATTCAAAGGTTCGCAAAAGAACAAGACAAGGCGGTTAAAATCATTCCTCTTAGCGCTCGCGGAGGACACGGCAAGGCAGTTGCCGAGCTGAAGTCATATTTAAGGGAACTCCGCAATGACAGGGTTGGCTTTCCTGATCTGCTGGTAGTGGCGACAGATGCTAATTGCAGAGGATATCAGGACCGTAAAAAAGAGATAGATGACGTAACCGCTGATTTGCAGAATATTTTAATTTCTGCCATCCCTGACCCCCATATTGAACGGTGGCTGCTTCTGGATTCCGCCGCTTTCAAATCAGTAATGGGTAAAGGGTGCGATGCGCCGGATCATAAGTGTGAACGGGGGCGCTATAAAAAAATATTAATGGATGCCATGTTGCAGGCCGGGGTCCACCCCTCTTTGGGGGGGATAGAGTTTGCGGAAGATATTGTTAATGCCATGGATTTTGAACGTATGGAGCAGGCCGATCCATCCTTGGGGCAATTCCTCAAAAGTATACGTAATAAGTTCAAGGAATGGGCATGAAACTGACGAAAAATGAAAAAGGGACGCGATCAAACTGATTGAGGCGGGGAAGCTGCAAAAGAAGGCAACAAGGATGAATGAGATTAAGCATGGTGTCCCCGGAATTCATGTCCCCGGAATTACCGGATTGTTGAACCGGCAGGAGGAGGGGACATGCCCGCACATTCCACGCGAGGCCGGGACAAGAGAATGGCCTGTCAACTACTTGAGTTGATGGCCTAACTCACCTTGCATATGCAAAAAAATGTTCATATGAGAACCATGAGAGAATCAAGGGACCGTTCAGTTCGGAATAATGTCACTAATGATCGAGTAATTCCTCTGGGAACTGGCTTGGCGGCTATTCCCGAACGCCTCCTTCTTGCGCATGCTCGTGGCGAAGTTCTCTTTATCGCTGGTGCCGGAATCTCGCAATCCGCAGATTTGCCCGACTTCCGTGATCTCGTGCTCAGAGTCTACAAGCAGCTTGACGCGGCCGTGCATGCTATCATCTCCGACATCCCGCGCTCAGGCTGCAATCATCTGGGCACGGACCTCGGATTGACCAATCAACAAGCCGCAGAAGTCAGGAGGTTTGTCCGTGAAGATTATGACGTCGTCTTGGGAATGCTCGAACGGCGAATAGATGGGCAGTCACATGGCAAAAGCCGCGTCAGGCAGTCAGTAGCTAATGAACTGCGTTTTCATGACGTTCAGCCAGCCCCAATTCACCGCGCATTGATGCGCCTTGCCGACCGTGGTGGAGCGGTAACGATTGTAACGACAAACTTTGACCTACTTCTTGGGGAAAGAGCCCTACATAAAAGGAGAAGCTGCTCCATCATGGCCCCGAGTCATGCGCGGGCAGTCGCGAGGCTGCATGTGAAGCGTTCAAACTGACGTGTAAAAACGGCACGCCGGTAAACTCTGCGTTGACGGCAATAATGGATATCATGATAGATTTTGACGAACTCTGCGGTAATTTTGAGAATTGGCCGAATAGCTGGAAGGGCCTTGAAGAAGATGTTCCATACGGTGCCGGAATTCTTGTGGTGTTTCGGCCATTTATTGAACACCTCATTGCCGCAGGCTTAACAAAACGAACATTGAGAAACCATGTGAACAACCTTTGGCTCCTGGGCGGCGAAACAATACGCAAAGTAAGTCTTTATGAAGAATATGACGTCCCGGCCTTGAAGAAAATATCCGAGTGCGTTGATGAAGAAGGAGGACCTTATTGCAAGCATCTCTACACAGAGTCAGAAATCAGGTCTTTCGATGCTACTTGTAAAAAATTGCACAAGTTCCTGAAAAACAGAAATCCGGAGCCAACAAAGGGCTGATAGTGGATCTGGGGTCAGGCAAACGGGTAATTCTGTAGCTGGCACTGAAGCATGGCACGAAAACCATGCACCGCTTGTCAGGGCGCAGTTTATCATGAAATTATCAGGGGTAACGGTGGGCAGAATATTTTTATCCGGCTGACTCCCTCGCCAAGCCAGGCTGGAGGCTCCCGACACCTTGACACACTGCCTCCTTACATGTACATTCAGGTGCGCACATAAGGAGATATTATAATGAAAACGATAACATTTACAGATTTTCGCAAGAAAGCTTCAGGTTTCATTACAGAAGTGGAACATGGAGAGACACTCGTGCTTTTACGTCGTGGAAAACCAGTGGCCGAAGTAGTTCCATTTTCCGATGGGGCCCGCCGGACACCTTCATGGAAGAAACCGGGAATCCAGTTGCAAATCCATGGAAGTGACCTGTCTTCTGCTATTCTGGAAGAACGTGAGGACGGTCAATGAGGCTGGCAGTTGATTCTTCCTCGTTTGCCAAAAGATACATCCAGGAAGTCGGCAGCGATAAGCTTGATGATTTGCTCCAGCATGCTTCCGAATTGGCCCTCTGCGTTATTCTGATTCCCGAGATCGTTTCCGGTCTAAACCGGCGATTGCGGGAACACGCCTTGACGGGCAGAGACTATCGCAAGGCCAAGAGGCAATTGCTGGACGATATCCGGGATGCGATTGTCCTGCAGCTCACTCCCGCGGTTATTTCACGCGCAGTCAAACTCTTGGAGAGCAATGTGTTACATGCCATGGACGCCTTGCATCTTGCCTGTGCCCTGGAGTGGAAGGCAGACCTATTTATCACCTCAGACCAAAGACAGTTGGATGCGGCCATAAATTCAGGACTTCGGAGCGAGTTCCTTGGCCAACCAACCGGATAGCCGGGGGTCTTTCTCCCCCGGTCCCCACACCCCCTAGTACAAAATACCCCCCATCCCGTGAAACTCCCTGTTGCAGCGGCAGGGTTACAACAAAACAGCTTCCCGGACCGTCTGACCGTCCTTCCGCCTGACCGTGGTCTCGCCGTGGTGGGCCTGGACGATCGCCTTGACAATGGCCGGTCCATTGCAGCCGGCGCTACATACCCGCCCGGGACCGGCGGATAGCGGGATTTATGATTTTTTTTACAAAAGGACTTTACAAGGGGGAATTTAAGCATTAAGTTAAATTGCAAATTACTTGAGCGGGGTACTGATGCGGAAAGAACAGATCGAGACCATGGCCGGTCTCCTGAAATCCATTGCCCACCCGATCCGGTTGCAGATCCTCTGTCTGCTCCAGGACCGGGAGTTGACCGTTGCTGATCTTCTCGCCAAGATCAAGACCAGCAACGGTAATATCTCCCAGCACCTGTCGGTGCTGCGCAACCAGGGGATCATCGGCAGTCGCAAGGATGCAAATTTCATCTACAGCCGGATTATCGACCAGCGGGTGGTGGAGTTGATTAATGCCATGGAGCGGTTGTTCTGCACCGTTAGGTGAGCCGCACTGACCAGGCCGCGGCTTTTTTAAAAAAGAAAATCAAAGAGGAAGGATATGGCGCGATACCTCGTATTGACGGTTATTTTTCTATTGCTGGGTCTGCAGGCACTACCTGCCGCGGCCGTCAGCCTCAAGGAGGCGGTGGCCCTGGCCATGGCCAATAATCATCGGATTATTGCCGGCCGGGACCTGCTGGCCGCCACCAATGAAGAGATTGCCATTGCCAGGAGTCATCTCTTGCCCAGCGTACGATTCGAGGAGCGGTTCATGCGCACCTCCAATCCCACCTACGGATTCATGGCCAAGCTCAACCAGGAGCGGTTCACGGCCCGGGATTTCGCCATCCCGGCCCTGAATGATCCCCGGCCGATCAATGATTTCCAGGGCTCCATTACCCTGGAGCAGCCGCTCTATGCCCCGGCCGCCCAACTGGGGCTGGCAATGAGTAAAGAGGCCCATGCCGGCCAACGCCGGGAACTCAAGCGGACCATGCAGACCGTGGCCATGGATACGGCCCGGGCCTATCTGATGGCGCTCACGGCCCGGGAATATGTAACAGTGGCGGAAAAAGGCCGGCAGGACGCGGCCGAGCATCTCCGGATAGCCGAACTTCGTTTTAAGAACGGCCTGGGTCTTTATTCAGATACCCTCCGGGCCGCCACCGCGCTGACCAGGGCTGAGCAGCAAATGGTCAGCGTTCGCAAGAATCTGGCGGTGGCCCGCCGTTCCCTGGGACTGCTCACCGGCAGCGAAGACTCCCTGGAGGTGACCTCGGCCGGGGTATTGGATCTGCCGCTCCGCGAGTTGAGCTTCTACCAGGAGGCAGCCCGCAGCCGGGATGATATCAAGGCCATGGAGCACCAGCGAACCAATGCTGAAAACGGGATCAAGCTGGCCAGGACCGGTTTTTTGCCCACAGTGGGAGTGGGTTCTTCCTATCAGATAAACGACCATACCTCCCCGTTTCAGGGCGAGGGCAACAGCTGGCAGTTGATGGCCCGGCTCAAGTGGAACCTGTTCAGCGGCAATAGAACAACCCATGAACAACAAAAGGCCCACCATCAGCTGGCCGCCACCCGGGAGTATCTGGCCGGTCTGAAAAAGGCGGCCTCCTTCCAGGTATACGAGGCCTACCTGGCAGTGGAGGAAAGCCGCAAGATACGCGAGATGGCCCGGGCAGCGTTGGCCTCGGCCGAGGAGGGCAGCCGGCTGGTCGCCATCCGGTACGAGAACTCGCTCTCGCCGATGGTGGATCTCCTTGACGCCCAGGTCAGCCTGGACCAGGCCCGGGCCAATGCGGTTGCCCGGACCCTGGAGTATGAACTGGCCCGTATCCGGCTGGGATATGAGAGTGGAACGATTTTAGCGGATCTGCAAATAGAAGAGAATCTGGAGGCGAACAAATGAAGAGAATAGCGGTGCTGGCAACAGCGCTCATGGTTCTGGCCCTGTCCGGCTGCGGCAACGGCAAGGAAGAGGCCCGGGTGTCGGCGGAACGGCCGGAGATCACCGGGGTCCGGCTGGAGCCGGCGGCCCTGACCGAGGTGGAGGTGATAACCGAGTCCTCGGGAACCGTCAAGGCAAGGAACACCAGCATGGTGTCCGGCCGGATGATGGGCGCGGTGGTTGCGGTCCATGTCAAGGCCGGCGACCGGGTTGCGTCCGGCCAGCTCCTGGCGGAGATCGACAACCGGGAGATGACCCAGAAGGTGGCCCAGGCCCGGGCCGGGCACCGGCAGGCGGTCAAGGGACTGGCCGCGGCCAAGGAGAATATGCACCTGGCCGAGATCACCTATGACCGCTACCATGCCCTGTTTGTTGAGAAGGCCCTGGCCCAACAGGAACTGGACCAGATGGCCACTGCCAAGCGGGTGGCGGTTCTGGAATACGAGCGGGTCCTGGAGATGGTGGCCCGGGCCGCGGCCGGGGTCAGGGAGGCTGAGGTCGGTCTTGGTTTCACCCGGGTCATCGCGCCCGTGGCCGGGCTGGTCACGGCCAGGATGATCGATCCCGGCAGCATGGCCCTGCCCGGAGTACCCCTCTTTACAATCGAGGACACCTCCTTGTTCCGGATCGAAACCGATGTGGCCGAGATCCAGGCCGGCAAGATTGTTCCGGGCATGGCCGTGCGGATAAGCATCCCGGAGCAGGATCAAGAGTTGTCCGGCACGGTCAGCGAGGTGGTATCGGCCATCGACCCGCGTTCCCGTACCTTTCCGGTCAAGATTAAAGTGGATGGAACGGATTTAAAGAGCGGCCGGTTCGTCCGGGTCCGGATTCCGGTGGCTACCAGAAAGACCCTGCTCCTGCCGGCCGCGGCCGTGGTTGAAAAGGGACAACTCACCGGGGTCTATGTGGTGAACGACAACCAGGTGGTCACCTATCGGCTGATCCGTATTGGCCGCCGATATGGCGACCAACTGGAGATTCTCGCCGGGGTGAAGCCCGGCGAGCGGATAATCGTGGACGGGCTGCCCGGGGTAACCGACGGCGGTATTCTGCGCGAGGATAACAGCCATGAGTAAGATCGGTATCTCCGGGGGAATTGCCCGGGCCTTTATCAAATCCAAGTTGACCCCGCTGGTGGTCATTGCCTCGCTGATCCTGGGCGTGTTCGCCATTGTCGTCACCCCGCGCGAGGAAGAGCCCCAGATCGTGGTGCCGATGATCGATGTGATGGTCAGCTATCCCGGGGCCTCGGCCAGGGAGGTGGAGGAACGGGTGACCCGGCCGATGGAGAAGTTCCTCTGGGAGATCAAGGGGGTGGAGTATATCTATTCCATTGTCCGGCCCGGGATGAATCTGACCATTGTCCGTTTCTATGTCAACGAGGACATGGAGGACAGCCTGGTCAAGCTCTACAACAAGCTGATGGCCAATGCGGATAAGATCCCGGCCGGGGTGTCCCAGCCCCTGGTCCAGCCCAAATCCATCGACGATGTGCCCATCCTCGGTCTGACCCTGTGGGACAGGGAGCAACGCACCACCGGCTTTGAATTGAGGCGGGTGGCGGTGGAACTGGCCAATGAGTTGAAAAAGGATCCCCAGGTCTCGGAGATCTCGGTGATCGGCGGCCAGAAACGCCGGGTCATGGTCTCCCTTGATCCGGCCCGGCTCAAGGCCCATAATATCTCCGCATTACAGATCATCGGCCAGTTGCAACAGGCCAATGTTGTCCTGCCCTCCGGCGCCTTTTCCGCGGGCAACCGCGAGTTTCTGGTGTCAACCGGCGAGTTCCTGGCCGATCTTGAGGCGATCGGCCGGGTGGTGGTCGGCGTCTTCAACGGCCGGCCGGTTTATCTGCGCGACGTGGCCGAGCTGAGTGACGGCCCCGAAGAGCCGGCCAGTTACGTATTCATGGGCCAGGGTCCTGCCGGGGAACACGTTGCCAGCGGTGAATATGAGGCGGTCACCGTGGCCCTGTCCAAGAAAAAGGGGGCCAATGCCAGCCAGGTGGCCAAGACGGCCCTGGCCAAGGTTGAGGCCCTGCAGGGTTCCATTCTCCCTGCCGGGATCGAGATCAGCGAGACCCGCAACTACGGGAAAACGGCCCAGGAGAAGTCAGACGAGCTGTTGCAGCATATGGTCATCGCCACCATTTCGGTGATCATCCTGATCGCCCTGACCCTGGGCTGGCGCGAGGCCCTGGTGGTGGGGGTGGCGGTCCCGGTTACCCTGGCGCTGACCTTGTTGATCAACTATCTTTACGGCTATACCCTCAACCGGGTGACCCTGTTTGCGCTCATCTTTTCCATCGGTATCCTGGTGGATGACGCCATTGTGGTGGTGGAGAACATCCACCGCCATTTCAAGCTGCAGAAACCCTCGCCCCTGACCGCGATCCTGGCGGTGGAGGAGGTGGGCAATCCCACCATCCTGGCCACCTTTGCGGTGATTGCCGCCTTGCTGCCCATGGCCTTTGTCTCCGGGCTGATGGGGCCCTATATGCGGCCGATTCCGGTGGGGGCCTCGGCAGCCATGCTCTTTTCCCTGCTGGTGGCCTTTATCGTCAGCCCCTGGCTGAGCTACAAGGTATTGAAGAACGTCCGTCATGACGGGCAGCTGGACGAGGAGTCGGGCCGGGTCTATACCTGGTATTACCGGATCATGGCCCCGCTCATGGAAAAACCCTTGCGCCGGCTGCTGGTGCTGGCCACGGTGGGGCTGCTGCTGGTCCTGTCCATGAGCCTGGTGCCCCTGAAAAAGGTCACCGTCAAGATGCTGCCCTTTGACAACAAGAGCGAGCTGCAGGTGATCATCGATATGCCCGAGGGCGTGACCCTGGAAGAGACCGCGGCCCTGACCCGGGAACTGGGCGAGTATCTCAAGTCAGTGCCCGAGGTGACCAACTACCAGTCCTATATCGGCACGGCCGCGCCCTATAACTTCAACGGTCTGGTCCGCCATTATTTCCTGCGCTCCGGCAGCAACGTGGCTGATATCCAGGTGAACTTCGTGGACAAGGGCGAGCGGAACGTGCAGAGCCACGGGCTGGCCAAGCGGCTCCGGCCGGGGCTTAAAAGTATTGCCGACCAATACCAGGCCCGGATCAAGCTGGCCGAGATCCCGCCCGGCCCGCCGGTGCTGAGCACCCTGGTGGCTGAGATCTACGGCCCGGACCAGGCCCGGCGGCAGGAGATCGCCGGACAAATCAAAAACATCTTTGAGACCACCGACGGGGTGGTGGACGTGGACTGGTATGTGGAGGACGACCAGCCCAAGTTCACCTTTGCGGTGGACAGACAAAAGGCGGCCCTGCACGGGATCTCTACCAAGACCGTGGCTGCCACCATGCGGATGGCCTTGAGCGGCATGAGCGTAGGCCTGGTTCATTATGAGCGGGAAAAGGAGCCGGTGGAACTGTTGTTGCGGCTGCCCCGGGCTCAGCGCTCCGATATTGACAGCCTGCGGGCGATAAGCGTGCCGGCGGCGGACGGCACACTGATCCCGCTCTCCTCCCTGGTCACTGTCCGGCAGGGGATCGAGGACAAGACCATCTACCATAAGAATTTGAAAGAGGTCACCTATGTGGTGGGCGATGTGGCTGGTGCCAAGGAGAGCCCGGTCTATGCCATCCTGGAGATGAAGGAGCGGGTAAAGGAGCTTGAATTGCCCGAGGGCTACGAACTGGCCCAGTATTCGGCAAGGCAGCCCTGGCTGGAGGATAAATATTCGCTGAAATGGGACGGCGAGTGGCACATCACCTATGAGGTGTTCCGCGACCTGGGCATTGCCTTTGGCGCGGTGCTGATCCTGATCTACATCCTGGTGGTGGCCTGGTTCAGGAGTTTTATCACCCCGCTGGTGATCATGGCGCCGATCCCGCTGACCCTGGTGGGGATCCTGCCCGGTCACTGGATGTTCGGCGCCTTTTTTACCGCCACCTCGATGATCGGTTTTATCGCCCTGGCCGGGATCATTGTCCGTAACTCGATCCTGCTGGTGGATTTCGTCCAGATGGAATGGCGCGATTGCGGCGACCTGAAAAAGGCCCTGATCAAGGCCGGTGCGGTGCGGATGCGGCCGATTATCCTGACCGCGGCCGCGGTGGTGGTGGGCTCCTTTGTAATGCTTTTCGATCCGATATTCCAGGGGCTGGCCATTGCGATGATGTTCGGCGCGGTGGCCGCCACCGGCCTGACCCTGATCGCGGTGCCGCTTCTCTACTACCAGTTCTTTAAAAACAGACCCTGCCCCCTGGCGGGCCGGGATTCTAACGGTGATAATGATGATGAACAGTCATAATAAAGGAGAAAACCCATGATTGTAAACGATTGGATCCATGTGCTGGCCGGCGTCTTTATCCTGCTCAGCGTGGCCCTGGGCACCTGGCTGAGCCCCTACTGGTTTTTCATGACCGGCTTTGTCGGGCTCAACCTCTTTCAGTACGGCTTTTCCGGATTCTGTCCGGTGGCTGTTGTCCTGAAAAAGGCCGGAGTGCCGGAGGCGCGCTAGCTGCCGCCCCGGACGGAAGGGACAAAAAAACTTGTTTTTAATATTTGCTGCGGGTAAGTAAATTGCCGACATGGCAAAACGATTAAAACTGGAGTTATTGATAGTCGGCAGCGGGCTGATTCTCTGCACCGCGCTGATCCGGCTGACCGGTGCCGATCTCGGCCTGGCCCGGCTGGTGGTGGGGCCGGACAACCGCTGGCCCGGGGTTGGCAGTGTTTTCTGGAAGGCGATCTACAATTACGCCAACCTGCCGGCAATCTTTCTGGCCGGGGGTGCGGCCCTCTGTCTGTTGGCCGGTTCTTTTGTTCCCCGGCTGCTGAAGTACCGGCGCTTCGCCCTGTTCCTTGTTCTGTTGCTGGCCCTGGGGCCGGGCCTGATCGTCAATGTCGTCTTAAAGGACAACTGGGGCCGGGCCCGGCCCGGTGAAATTGTCGAATTCGGCGGTCAACACCAGTATACCCATATCCTGCGGCCCGGTGATTCCGGGCCGAACAGCTCCTTCCCCTCGGGCCATGCGGCGGTCGCTTTTTTCCTGATCGCCCCTTATTTCTATTATCGGACGCGTTCGCGCCGGGTGGCTGTTTCCTTCCTGCTGCTCGGCCTGGGCTGGGGACTGCTGACCGGGGCGGCCCGTATTCTCCAGGGCGGCCATTTCTTAAGCGATGTCCTGTGGGCCGGCGGCATTGTTTATCTCACCGGGGCCCTGCTTGCCGCCCTGCTCGCCCTTGACCGCGAACCATGACTCCGTGCCTTAGCAGATGCCGGAATCCCGGTAATCTGGTAAAATAAAAAAAACGCTGACAACGAATCCGCCTGCCGTGGCACTGCCGCGGGCGGATTTTTTTCAATTATGCCACAGCCGGGAGTTCAGGATGGTACTTGAATTGGTAACCGTTCACCAGGGGCTACAGATTTACTGGTCCCAGTTAAGGTTAAAGCCCCGCCTTCAGGCGGGAAGATTTATCCTTTCCAATGGAATCCGGTTGGAAGGGAAGAGTTTTTTTACTTCGTGCTCGTGAACGTGCTCGTGAACGTAAACGTGATCCGAGACAAGAAAAAAATAAATATGTTGCGAGCAAGCAGGATGGATTATCAAGGAGAGTCGCTCGATAAATGGACTTGTCGTTTGCCAAGGGCACTTATGTTCGTGTACGAGTACGTTCACGTTCACGAGCACGAGCACGTCAAAAACGGGTCTTGGACCCGTATCCCGACTTTCAGTCGTTAAGTTAACCCACCGTCTTCAGACGGTGGTTGTTAAGTTGAATTGGTAACTCCGGCAACATACACGCTTATGCGTTGATGTTTGCAGCTGGTCTGTTGGAAAAAAGCGATCCGGTAATGCGACAGGGGAGGAAAAGATGTCGGCAAAGAGCAAGCAGGCCAGGGGCGGGCCTTTGAAAAAGAGTAAACAGACAACCGGCCGGCAATGGTCCCGGACCCGGATCATCGACGATGTGTTCAGCGATGCGGTGGCCATGGTCAAGCCGCGTTTTGAGGTCGATTACAATGCCTACCTGGAGCGGCTCTGGCAGGCAAGTCCCGAGATTCACGAGCTGCTCCGCCGGGCCAAAGACCTGGAAACGGCCCGGCAGGCCCTTTTCACCTTTCTCGAACAGGCGGAGCGGCGGGTATTCGACCTTGACAATGATCTCCATATCCTGGAAAAGGCCACGGTGCGGGAGAGCATCCGGGTCTTTAAGAGCATCATCGGGCCGATCAACGAGCAGCGTTGCCAGACCTCGGCCCTGGACGCCCTGTGGAAGCTGGCCGGTGATCGGCGTGATGCCCTGAAAAGCGAGGTGTCCGCCGGATTTCTGCTCGAGTTCATCAATCTTTTCCGGGGGGTGACCGGCCGGGCCAACATCTATCTCGATACCCGGGCGACCAGGAAAGGGGTGCCTGAGTTTCTGCGGCGCCATGGCCGCGAGGCTGCGGAACCGCGGATGGAACTCCTGGACGGGATCGGTGGCACCGTGTTGAAATATTTCAAGAAATATCCGTCCGGCCTGGAACCGGATGTGCGGGAGTGGCGGCGGGTGAACCGGGAACGGATCCTGAAATATTTCAAGGGCACGGAAGAGGACTGGAACAACTATCTCTGGCAGATAAAACATGTCATCCGTGACGCCCGGCCCCTCCTGGACCTGATCGAGTTGACCGGGGAGCAGCAGGAGGCGGTGGAAAAGGCGGTGGCCAACCGGATACCCTTTGGCATCACCCCCTATTACCTGAGCCTGATGGACCAGCACCTGGGCATCGGCTATGATCATGCGGTCCGCGCCCAGGTGATCCCGCCGCCCGACTATGTCAAGATGATGGCCGAGCACCGGGCCGACCGGGACATCATCTTTGACTTCATGGGCGAGCACGATACCTCGCCGGTTGATCTGGTCACCCGGCGTTATCCCCTGGTCGCCATCCTCAAGCCCTATAATACCTGCGCCCAGATCTGCGTCTACTGCCAGCGCAACTGGGAGATCGACCAGGTACTCGACCCCCATGCCATGGCCGGCAGGAAGAAGCTGGAACAGGCCCTGGACTGGTTTGACCGGCACAAGAGCGTGGGCGACGTGCTGATCACCGGCGGCGATCCCTGTATCATCTCCGATAAGACCATGCACAAGATTCTCTCCGCCCTGGCGGCCATGGACCATGTCTACCGGATCCGGATCGGCACCAGGACCCCGGTGGTCCTGCCCATGCGCTGGACCGATGAACTGGTGGCCGTACTGGCCGGGTTCCATGAGCCGGGCCAACGGGAGATCGCCCTGGTCACCCATTTCGAACACCCCTACGAGATCACCCCCGAGGCCATGGGCGCGGTCCAACGGATCCGCCGGGCCGGGATCTCGGTTTACAACCAGCAGGTGTTTACCATGGAGAACTCCCGCCGTTTCGAGTCAGCCAAGTTCAGGCGGGATTTGCGCTCAATCGGGGTGGACCCCTATTACACCTTTAATATGAAGGGCAAGGAAGAGACCCGGCGCTACATGGTGCCGATTGCCCGGATTCTCCAGGAACGCAAGGAGGAGGCCCGCCTGCTGCCCGGCCTGGACCGGACCGACGAGCCGGTGTTCAACGTGCCCCGGCTGGGCAAGAACCATCTGCGGGCCTGGCAGGATCACCGGCTGGTGATGATCATGCCCGACGGCTCCCGGGTCTACGAGTTCCATCCCTGGGAAAAGAACATCACCCCGGTGCCGCCCTATAATTATATCGATATCCCGATCTACGACTATCTGGAAGAACTGGCGGCCCGGGGCGAGGATATCCGCGATTACCGGACCATCTGGTATTATTATTAGCCCCTGCCCCCACCTCTCCGAGACCCACCCGCCCTTTTCGGGATGTTTTTTCGTAGCCCGGCACCCCGCTTCTTACCGTTCATACTGTTAACTCCTTTCCGCTGTTCATCTCAGTAGCTGCCGACACACAACTGGTCCTGCTGGTCGTGCACCCAGTGCATTATTTTTTTTTGTGGGCATCCTGCCGCAAACTCTCTCTATCTCCTTTGCCCATGTAGTTTTCTCGGGATTTTATTCTTTTCTTTTTTTGGTTGACAAAGTTTCTTAAGGGAAATATAGTTCACTTTATGAACGACACCGAGGGGAATAACGATCCGCAATTGATCGAATATCAGACCAATAAACTCCAGGAACTTATTCATGATATGAATAATTGTTGCCAGGAGCGGATCTATCTGGAGGCAAAGCTTTTCGGTCTGCCCCCGTCCGAACTCAAATGTCTGACCCTGTTTGACGGACACCGGTATCTGGCCGGGGTGGAGATCGCCGCCAAAATGGAGGTGGCCAAGAGCCGGGCCACGGTGATCATCGACAGCCTGGCGCGCAAGGGGTTGGTCCAGAGATCGCCGGATCCCAATGACGCCCGGGTCAAGTTGGTCAGCCTTACCCCGGAGGGACAGCGCAAGGTTCGCCAGATCGAGGATTTTGTTTTTCATCTGCACCGCCAGCTCCTGGGGCGGATCGAGTCGGCCCAGCGGCCGGCGGTGATTTCAGCGCTGGAACTGGTACGGTCGGCAATGGAATCGGTCAAGGCCAGGATGTGGGAAGGGGCCGCGGAAGTTGATTCATAACATAAAACAAGCCTGGTAAGGCTGACAAAAGAAACCCGAATAAAGGAGTAAGGAGATGAGTGAGATTACAGTTGATCAGGTCGTTGATTTGCGGGGGTTGAACTGCCCGATGCCGATGTTGAAAACCAAGAAGGCGCTCCAGGGGATCGACTCCGGCAAGGTCCTGAAGGTTGAAATAACCGATGCCGGTTCCAAATCCGATATGCCCGCCCTGTTGAAACGTTCCGGCGATGAATTGCTGGAAACCAGCGAGAACGGCGACGTCTATACCTTTATCATCAAGAAGAAGTAAGAACAAGGGCCTGGCCGCGGCAAAGGCCGGACCGGGCCGTATTGGGGAAGGTGAGGGGTTGTACGGCGCCACCTTTCGGCACCTGTTATTTCCAAAGAAAAGGAGAGTTCTGAATGAAGAAGAAAAGCTATCGGAAGATGTTGGGCCTGACCGGCGCACTGGTCATGACCGCGGCACTCGGCCTGACCGCCGGTGATGCCGGTGCGACCAACGGCATGAACCTGGAAGGGTACGGCCCCATCGCCCTGGGAATGGGCGGCGCGTCCTTTGCCTATGACAACGGCACGGCGGCGATGATGAACAACCCGGCCACCCTGGGCCTGAGCGACCAGGGGAACCGGGTTGACCTGGCCTTTGGTTTCCTGGCCCCCAATGTTGACACCAAACAGACCGGTCAGGCCGATGCCCATTCGGCGGCCGACCTTTTTCTGATGCCGGCGGTCGGCTGGACAAACAAGAACGGCGGCCTCACCTATGGCTTCGGGGTATTCGGCCAGGGCGGGATGGGCGCCGAGTTTTCCGCCACCTCCTTCCTGGCCAAGGGCTCCGGCGATGTGGTCCGCTCCGAGGTCGGGGTCGGCCGGGCAATGATCCCGCTAACCTATGATGTCAATGATAAGCTGACCATCGGCGGCAGCTTTGATTTTGTCTGGGCCGGGATGGACGTCAAAATGGCGATGACCGGCATGGAGTTCGGCGACATGGTGGCGGCGCTGGGCGGCACCCAGTCCCAGGGCACGGCCACCGGCACCATGGTTAACGGCCTGGTGGCCAGTATCGGCACCTTGTTGGATCCGACCGGTCCGGTCAACTGGGCCCGCTTTGATTTCTCCAACAGCAGCGACTTTACCGGCGAGGCCAAGGGCTACGGCGTGGCCGGCAAGATCGGTATGGTCTATAAGGTGAGTCCCACGGTCACCCTGGGCGCCACCTACCACAGCAAGACCAGTCTCAGTGACCTGAAGACCGATGACGCCACGGTGACCATGAGCGCCAATGTCGATACCGGGATAGCTGGGGGCGGGGCTCCCAGCGGCACCTACGCGACGATGCTCATCCCGGTCACCGGCGAGATCGCGGTCAGGAACTTCCAGTGGCCGGAGACCTATGGAGTCGGGGTTGCCTTTCAGGCCACCAAGGACCTGCTGCTGGCGGTTGATGTGAAGCGGATCATGTGGTCCGACGTGATGGAGGATTTCACCATGGCCTTTACCGCGGACCCGGCAGCGCAGCAGAGCGGCCTGGCCGCGGGGTTCGGTGGATCGCAGATGACCGCCACCCTGTTTCAGCAATGGGATGACCAGACCGTGATTGCCCTGGGCGCCGCCTACCGGGTCAACAAGGAACTGATCGTGCGCGCCGGTTATAATCACGCCACCAACCCGGTACCCGACACCTATCTGAACTACCTGTTCCCGGCCATTGAAGAGAGTCATGTGACCGCGGGCCTCGGCTACCGCCTCAGCGAGAACTCCGGCATTGATCTTGCCGTGTCCAGGGCCTTGAAAGTCGAGGCGGCCAACCCCAACCCCTTTGGTGCCCCGGTTGTTTCGGAGCATGAGCAGTGGAGCGGACAGATAATGTATACCCTCCGCTTCTAACCAGTGCCCGTCCAGAAATGGCCCTTTCGTCCAATCTCGGCGTCATGCTCAAAAAATAATGCTCGGAATATCACATATATGCCTGCGCTTATTTTTTTCGCGCTCCTTGATCTTGAACGAAATTCCTCATTTCTGGATAGACACTACCAGCGGATATCCGGATTGCGGGAATCCGGTGCCGGGTTCCCGCAATCACGGCTTTATTTGACCGACAAAATTGATAAACTCGTAACAACCCGAAAGGCTTCAAATGCCACCCAATAAAATCAACAAGTTACAAGACGAATCACGTCCGTCGAGCAGGTTGTTGCGAGACCGACAAAATTGAAACAGAGAGTCGGGCGGCAAGCCCAGGGAGTTATATCATGGAACAGGAAATTACAACCCAGACCGCCGCGCAACCCGCGGCCATCGATGCGGTGGCCGGGCAGGTCAAGGAACTGCAGGACAGGATCGCCGCCCTGGAGAGCAAGGAAGACCACCTGACCCTGGTCCTTTTCAGCGGTGATTTCGACAAGGCCATGGCCGCCTTTATCATTGCCAACGGGGCCATTGCCATGGGCCGGGAAGTAACCATCTTTGTTACCTTCTGGGGCCTTGACGTGATCAAGAAATCCAATTTCAACACCGCCGGCCGCGGTTTTTTCGAGAAAATGGTCCTGATGATGCGGCCCAAGGGGGCCGGCAAACTCGGCACCTCGCAGATGAACTTCGGCGGTATCGGCCCCAGGCTGTTCAAGTTCATGATGAAGCAGCATAACATCGAGCAGCTTGAGTCGCTGGTCGACATGGCCCGGGAGTACGGGGTCAAGATAGTGGCCTGCAAGATGAGCGTCGACCTGATGGGCATCAAGCAAAGCGACCTGCTGGACGGCGTTGAGTTCGGCGGCGTGGCGGCCATGCTCGGCGATGCCTACGACGGTCAGGTAACCCTGTTCATCTGATATTTGCAACACCCTCCCTGCATTGTTCTCCGCTCCCCCGGCGGGAACAATGTTTTTTCCCTCCCCGAGGGGAGGCCCTCGGGTCTCCCCTCATCTTTTTTCTGCCGGCGGCCGGCGGCCGGGGTTTCAACCGCCCCGTTGCAATCCGCTTCCGCCTGCCGTGGTTTCAGCCCCGGTGCGTGGTTTCAGGAAAACACAGTCTATAAGGAGTCGTTTGCCATGAAAAAAAGTTCCCGTATCTCTTTTATCCTCATCTCCCTGTTGTATCTTGCATTGGTCTGCGTGCCCATGGCCCGGGCCGAACTTCTCAAACCGTTTGTCCTCGGCCGGACCTTGACCGGTGATTCGGCCGCAGTGACAGACCAGGTCAAAACCGCCCTGCAGGGCCAGGGCTTCACCGTGGTCGGCAGCTATGTTCCGTTTGCCGGGGCCACGGTGATCTGCGCCAGCCATCCGGCCTTGATTGCCGCGGCAGCAAAAAAAGTTGCGGACAACGGCGGATTCGGCCTGGCCCAGCGGGTGGCGGTCACCGAGGTTGACGGGGTCCTGCAGGTATCGTATGTGAATCCCGCTTACATGGGCGCAGCCTACGGGCTCGGCCCGCTGGCCGAGGTGAGTACGGCCCTGACCGCGGCCCTGGGCCGGGAGGAGGAGTTCGGCGCCCAGGGGGTCAAGGAGAAGAAACTGGCCCCGGGCAGGTATCATTACGCGCCCTTTATGCCCTATTTTGACGATATTTCGGTGCTCAATTCATTTGCCGATTACCAGACCGCAGTGGCCGTGGTGGAGGAAAATCTGCGTGCCGGCAAGGGCGGCACCAGCATGGTTTACCGGATCGATCTGGACGGGCAGGAGGTCACCCTGTTCGGGGTGGGGATTCCCACGGGCGACGGCCCTGATTCAGGCGCCAAGGACACGGATAAGGAACTCCTGGATATCATTGATTACAAGACCCCGCGTTCCATTGCCTACCTGCCCTATGAGATCATGATCAAGGGCAACCAGGCCATTGCCCTGCGCGGCAGGTACCGGATTGCGGTTTATTTTCCCGATACCTCCATGGCCGGGACCCACGGATTCACCAGGATCATGAGTTCGCCCAAGGGGATCAAGGTTGCCCTGGAAGCAGTGGCCGGCAAGTAGTCTCGTCAGCGATCACCGGGCAGCGCACCGGAGTCTCGCCTTGGCGCTAACAAACCGCCACCATCCCCTTCCGGCAGCCGGTGGCTGCTGAATCGACAATGTGACCAGCGACAATTAAAATTGATGAACTCGTAACAACCCGGAAGGCTTCAAATGCCACCCAATAAAATCAACAAGTTACAAGACGAATCACGTCCGTCGAGCGGGTTGTTGCGAGACCGACAAAATTCCTCCCGGAAGAAAAATTGTCGCTGGTCAACCGATCCCCTGATACCTCTTGCCCTCAAGTGTCAAGATATCAAGCCTGACCCCGACGGGTCGGCCGCAGTACGAAGAGCCGTTCATCACGGTGCACTGAGTCTGTTTTTTTGTAAAAATTCGGGCGGGCGGGGATGTATGTCCGTTTGACACGGATTTTTGGCTTTTTGGGGTCTGGTTGCGCGTAGTATCTCGTTGGCCTTCTGGATTTATTGTTGACAGTCCGCGCGTAAAGTCATTATAGGTGGTTTATGGGGCAGGAGTCGGGGTGGACCATCATGGCCGCCCTGTTTTTGGGCGCGGGCCGAAAAGCGATTTCTTATCACCTCACCTCTTATCAACTATCACCTTTTGGCCACTGTGCGCAATCGGTACTCATGCCGATTTAAAATATTGGAAATAGTGCGAACAGTCGGTAACGATTTTTCGGGCCATCCTTCAGCAACAAGTGCATTGTATACGGACTGAGCCGTCATGTTCGTATAGAGCAGTGTCGTCCGTTACATACAAAGGGTGGAAAAGTTTCAAGGAAGAAGAAAACGGGGTATACTTCTTTTGAAGAGCTGACGACTTGGAAAAGGTCCATGGCGGTGACTGTTTATGAGGTGTTGGGAAATTACCGTTTAAATTGTCTTTAGGAGTATGTAAGGTTTCGGTAAACCCCGTACGTTTGAGGTTGGACCGGGAAAGGGGTTTTCTTATACCGAACGGTGTAGCGGACCCTGAGCCGCGGCCGTGACGGCAAAAACGGAATTTGAAACAACTTCGGCA
>JAKITW010000008.1 GCA_021647905.1 Desulfobacterales bacterium
CCAGGAAGCTGTAATGGAAGGTCAGTCCGGCGATCCACAGCCACTTGCTGGACTCGTGGGTCAGTTTCGGACCACCGTGGATCTCGGCCTTGGTGTTGCGGAACAGAGAGCGAAACAGGAATATCTCCAGCATCATCCGGACGACCACCTGGCCGGTGGTTGTGGGACAGTCATACTTGTCCTGCTTGATTCCGGGAACGGAATGGCTCTGACCGCAGGTTGTCGGGATCCGGAAGGGCACCGGCGACTTGGCCCAGCCCAGAACCTTGTAGACAAACCCTCCCAGAAACATCGCAAAGGCCAGATAGGGGAAGACCACCCCAAAGAGATACTGCAGGCCGGACACCTGTGCGCCCAGGAATGCAATCAACGCCAAGCCGATTACTGCAAGGAATGAATGCTTCATTTATCGTTACCTCGCTTCATGTTGAACTCTTAAGGTTACTTATGTTTTGCCGCGGACCCTTTGCGCTCTTGCCGGAGAAACGCGGACGGGCAGACCATGTCATCGGTCAGCACATGGTTCCCGCTCTTCAGTTCGTTCAGGCGGACCTGGAACAGCCGCTCCCGGCTGGCCATATATAAATCAAAGGCCATAAGCGCCAGGGAATCGACCCGGGCCTCGAACCCGGCCAGGTCGGCCGGCACTGTTGCGTCCCGCAGTTCCTTCCGTAACTCGTGCCGGACTATTTGCTTCAACCCGAACACAAAGGAGACGGCGTCGGAGGGAGAAAAGTCCTGAACAGCCCGGATCTTGATGATCTCCTCCAGGGGGGCCGCGGCCGTAGCCAGGTCACTGCCTGACACAAGCACCTGCAAGATTTTACCGATCCCGGCGGTTACCGTATATCCAATGGGATTGGCAAAACGGTTCTGTTGACTGTTGAGAAATTCAGGGGCCCCGTAAGTGGCCAGCACCAGCTTGATCCACTTTGCTCCGAGGTCTGCTCTCTTTTCGTCCAGCAAGGTATCCAGGCTCATTTTTTTATGTTGGGGCTGTCCCCAAGAGGACGGGTGGATATGATTGAATAGTCATTCATAATTGTAAGCGGATTTTCTATCATGTTTACAATGAATTTTCAACAAGAAAATAGTTGGGCCGTAATAAAGTCAACCCGAAAAAAAATCGGAAATTGGTTCGACCCCCGGGCCGGGTTGATCTTGGTCCTGACATTTGGTGCAAATTCAGATGGTTCCGGCGTCATACCACCTCGGCCCGCCACCGGATTCGATTCGGACGAAGTTTATTCTGCAATTTTATCAATAATCACGGGCTGGAGGCCGTAACCGGACCTGACGTTTGTGGTATAACGACCAATGAAACAAAAGACATGGGGCAGCCGGAGCAACCTGGATACCGGTGGCGGCGGCAGGAGTTGGATCAAAAACGGAAAAACTCTTGATGGTCAGGCAACCGGAGCGGCCGGGGATGCATCGTGGGCCTGCCAGCGGTTATGCAGCGCCAGGGCCTCGGCATAGGTAATCCCGGTGCCGCCGAAGATGTCCAGGCTGCTGCCCACGGTCACGTCAAGCCGCCCGTGGCTCAGTTCGCGGATCCGTTCAAGGTCGTCGATATTACGGACCCCGCCGGCATAGGTTGCCGGAATCGGGCAGCAGCGCCCCAGCTCTTCGACCAGGTCCTCGGCAATACCGGCGCACTTGCCCTCGACATCGGCGGCGTGAATCAGAAATTCGAAACAGTACTTGGAAAAATAGGAAAGGGTCTGGGAATTGATCACCACTTCGGTGAACCTCTGCCAGCGGTCGGTCACCACATAATAGAGCCCGTCCCGTCTGCGGCAGCTCAGGTCAAGGACCAGCCGTTCCCGGCCCACCAGGTCACGGAGTTCACGCAGCCGGTGTTCGTGGACCATGCCGCCCTGGAACACATAGGAGGTGACGATCACCGCCCCGGCGCCCCGGTCGAGCCAGGCAACGGCATTGTCCGCCTTGATGCCGCCGCCGATCTGCAGGCCCCCTGGAAAGGCCTGCAGGGCCTCCCGGGCCGCCTGCTCGTTACCGGGACCGAGCATGATCAGATGACCGCCGGCCAGGCCGTCCCGGCGATACATGCCGGCATAGTGGGCCGCGGACAGATCAGCGACAAAGTTGGTCTGGAGTTCCCGGGGCGAGTCCTCGCGCAGGGTCGAGCCGACAATCTGTTTAACCTTGCCGTGATGGAGATCGATGCAGGGCCTGAATCGCATGCCTTCCTCAAAAACGGTTGGCAGCCGCGGCGGTCGCTGTTTCTTCGATGCCGGCGGCGGCATTGGCTTGTCAGCCGATACAGATCACCGTAATCCGCATTTCCTGCACCGGTCGTTGCGAGAAGTCGGCAAGGGGCGTGGATACGAGGCAACACAAAGCAGACGCAGTACTTCCCTGGCTCGCCGCCGGAGTGCCGGTGAAAAATGCGGGGTTAACCCTCCTGAACCGTCATGCTGGACGGATCCAAGGCCAACACCTTACCAGGAACCACGCAGGCGGTCTCGTCCTTTATGACGTGAAGGTTGATTCCCGGGGCCTCGGGCTTGAGCACGATAACCGTTTCAAACAGGTCGGCGATATCGTGACAGGGCGCCGGTATCCCCTCCTTGCTGACCCGTTGGTCGGCCCGATGGCTCAATGCCGAAAACCAGACCTGCAGGTTCATCGAGGACATCAGGTCCTTGATATCAGCCACCTCGTCAAAATCAGCCGCGGAAAAATCAAAACCATCCACCACCACGCAGTCCGGCCGGAAGATATCCTGGTAGACCAGGTCGTTCAACCGCTCCTCCAGCTTGGGCCGGCTGAATACGGCCTCCTTAAAGGTCATGATCATCCGGTTGCGCTGAACATACTCCGCCAGTTCGGCGGCACGGTCGGCCGGCAGGTCGCCGGTGACATGCAGGAACATGTCATCATACCAGGCCCTGGCCTTTTCCAGCCCTTCACCCACACTGACATGCAGAACATTGCGGCCATGGAAGATGTTGTCCAGGGCGATCTGGACCAGGATGGCGGTCTTGCCCAGGCCGGCCCGGGCGATCACCACGCCCATCCGGCAGCCGGTCGAGTCCTCTCCCTGCTTCCGGTTCAATATACGCAGCGTTTTATTCATTACCAGGTCTTTATCTAACATGGCGTGACTCCTCTGATAAGTAAAACTTATTTCTTGTTCTTTTCTTCCTGGTACGCCTTGATTACGTCCTCGGCAACACTCTTGGGCACCGGCTTATAGGCACTGAACTCCATGGTAAACTCGGCCTTGCCCTGGGTCAGGGAGCGGAGCACCGTGGAATAGCCGAACATCTCCGCCAGCGGGACCTCGGCCTCCACCACGGTGTAGTTACTTTCCTCGGTGGTACCGATAATGATCCCCCGGCGCTGGTTCAGGCTGCCCATCACCGCGCCCTGGAACTCGGACGGTCCTTCCGCCGCCACCTTCATGATCGGCTCCATGATCACCGGCCTGGCCTTGAGGTATCCTTCCTTAAAGGCGCCCACTGCCGCCAGTTGGAAGGCCACATCCGAGGAGTCCACCGCATGGGCGGCGCCGTCGTTGATCACGCAACGGACCCCGGTGACCGGCGCGCCGGCCAGGGTGCCCTTCTGCAGGCTCTTGGTGAAACCCTTGTCGCAAGAGGAGATGAATTCCCGCGGAATGGCCCCGCCGACGATCTTATCGACAAACTCATACTCACCCTCTTCCAGGGGCTCCATGTAGCCGGCCACCCGGCCGAACTGGCCCGAACCGCCGGTCTGCTTCTTGTGGATGTAATTGAACTCGGCCCGCCGGGTGATGGTCTCGCGATAGGCCACCCGCGGCCGGCCCGCCTCCACCTCGGCCATGTACTCCCGCTTCATCCGCTCGATGTACACATCGAGATGAAGCTCGCCCATGCCCGAGATGATCGTTTCATTGGTCTCCGGATCGACAAAGGTCTTAAAGGTGGGATCCTCCTTGGTGAACCGGTTCAAGGCCTTGGACATGTTGCCCTGGGACTTGTTGTCCACCGGAATGATAGCCAGGGAAATGACCGGCTCCGGCACATGCATCGAACTCATGGACATCGAGACTTCGGGCGAGGTGAAGGTGTCGCCCGAGGCGCAATCAATGCCGAACAGGGCAACGATATCGCCGGGTCCGGCCTGCTCGATCTCCTCCATCTCATTGGCATGCATCCGGACCAGCCGTCCGATCTTGACCTTCTTGCCGGTACGGCTGTTGACAATGGTGTCACCCTTTTTCATCGCCCCCTGGTAGGTACGGACATAGGTCAACTGGCCGTAGCGGCCATCCTCGAGTTTAAAGGCCAGGGAGATCAAGGGTTTTTCCGGATCAGGGACAACCGTGAATTCCTGCTCGTCGTTGGCCATATCCAGGGCGGTGTTCTCGATATCCGCGGGAGCGGGCAGATAGTTGATCACCGCGTCGAGAAGGGGCTGGACCCCCTTGTTCTTGTAGGCCGAACCCACCAGCACCGGGGCCAGCTCCAGGGCCAGGGTTCCCTGCCGTACCGCCGCGATGATCATCTCCTCGGTGGGGGTGCCCTCAAGCGCTGCTTCCATCAGTTCATCGGAGAACATGGAGGCGGCATCCAGCAACTCCTCCCGCCGGGCCTCGGCCTCGGCCAGCAGATCGGCCGGGATCTCGTCGTAACGGATGGTTTCCCCCTGATCGCCGTCAAAATAGATCGCCTTCATCTTGACCAGGTCGATCACCCCGTTGAGGTCGCTTTCCAGCCCGATGGGGAGCTGCATCATCACCGCGTTGAGGCCCAGCTTCTCCCGGACCTGGCGGGCCACCCGCCCGGGGTTGGCGCCGGTCCGGTCGCATTTGTTGATAAAGACGATCCGCGGCACCTTGTAGCGGGTCATCTGCCGGTTCACCGTAATACTCTGGGACTGGACCCCGCCCACCGAACAAAGGATCAGGACCGCGCCGTCCAGGACCCGCAAGGCCCGCTCCACCTCGATGGTAAAGTCGACATGACCCGGGGTGTCGATGATATTGACCGTATGGTCCTGCCAGGAGCAGTAGGTGGCTGCCGACTGGATGGTGATCCCGCGTTCCTTTTCCAGGTCCATGGAGTCCATGGTCGCGCCGACACCGTCCTTGCCCCGCACCTCATGGATGGCGTGAATCCGCTGGGTATAGTACAGAATGCGCTCGGTCAGGGTCGTTTTGCCCGAATCGATATGGGCGCTGATCCCGATATTACGAACCTTGTCGATATTCCACTTCATTTTTCCGTCCTCAACCTTTCCGTGTTCCTTCTCGCGCAATCCGTTGAGACCCAGGTTCTCCTGTTCCCCTCTTCCGGATGCCACATTATACCTTATTCAAGATTTGTCGGTCTCGCAACAACCCGCTCGACGGACGTGATTCGTCTTGTAACTTGTTGATTTTATTGGGTGGCATTTGAAGCCTTTCGGGTTGTTACGAGTTCATCAAGATTTCCTCAAACCCCGGGCTTGATCCGCCGGGTCTTGCCATCTGCCAAAAAATGACGGCCCCTGTCAGAGGGGCCGTTTGCGGCGGGTAATACCCGGAGCTTCCGCCACTGTCAAGCAAAAAAAAACGCTGCCGCCGGCCCGCTTTCCGCAATGGCGGGGCAAACGATAAAAAAAGGGACTGATCACCGGGCATGGATGGTCGTCAAGACCGGCGATCCTGTTGTTCGCGGGTAAAATCACGGACAAAAAAAGGAGCTGCAGACAGGCTGCAGCTCCTCCATTTTTTTGCAGTGGTGCCGAGACCAGGATTTGAACCAGGGACACCCGGATTTTCAGTCCGGTGCTCTACCGACTGAGCTATCTCGGCTCCATCGTGAATGGAGACGCAACTATATGGAAGGGTGTTTTGTTTGTCAAGTTATTTTGTCGGTCTCGCAACAACCCGCGAGACGGACGTGTGTCACCTTGTAACTTGTTGATTTCATTGGGTGGCATTTGAAGCGTTTGGGGTTGTTACAGGTCCATCTATTTTGATGAACTCCCGGGAGGTCGGAATTCATCGAAAAATACACTGTAATTTCCAGCCGCGGCCCGTTGCCCGTGGAGTGACAACGACAATTAGGACGAGTACTCCTTGCGTTTGACCAGGACCACGGTGGCGGCCAGGTGATCATGCCAGGCACGCCGGTCCTTGTCCAGGGCGGCCCAGAGAAAACCAGCGCCAAGGGGAAGGGTTGAGACCAGGTAACCGACCCAGCGTAAAAACGCACCCCCCAGGGTCGCCGGCTGCCCGTCCGGGACAACCCGGATCCCCATGGCCAGCTTGCCCGGGGTCTGCCCGCCCCAGGCGGGCAACAGGGTAAAGTAGGCCATGCTCAGGACAATATAGGCCAGCAGAAAAATCGGCAGGCAAAGAAAGAGGGCAATGATACTACCGAGCAGGGCCCGGGCACCAAGACCGTTCAACCCGGCGACCACCAGGGCAAATACCGCCCCATGGCCCAGGGTGAGCAAGGCGCAATCGATCAAAAGGGCCATGGTCCGCTCGGCAAAGGTCGCTGCAACAGGGTCCGGCCGGTTACTCATCGTCAATTTCCAGGGTAAGACCGGAGTCCGGCGCCTTTGCTTCCGGGTCGGACCCCGGGTCGGCAACCGGCTTTTCCCCTTCATCATCCAATGCCAGGGTCAGGCCGGGTTCTTCGCCAGCCAGCGGGTCGGTAACGGAATCACCCCCTGAATCTTCAAAAAGATCCAGGTCGGTAAACAGGTCTTCAAACTCTTCCTCCTCGGCAACGGCCAGGTCGGGCTGGTCATCAACCGGACTCGCCGGGTCCCGGCCCAGGTCCAGATCATCCAGGCCGGCCAGGTCGAGCAGCACCTCATCCTCCCCGGCCCTGTCTGCCGATGTCACCGGGGGCTCTTCATCGGCCGGAAGATCAATGGCCGGTTCTGACTCATCCTCCAGAACAAGGGAAATCCGCTCCCCGGAAGCAACGGCGCCGCCGTCATCCTCCGGCTCGGCCGTTGCTTCCGGGACAACCCCTTCATCCGCCCCGGTTTCAACGGCCAGCTCAAGATCAATATCCGCCTCCGGCTCTATCTCCCTGCCACCGGCCGCAACCTCTTCCTCCTCCGGTTCAAGCTGGAAATCAACCTCCTCCCCTGACAGGGCCCCGGCAAGATCATCCCCCTCCGGTTCGAGCGCCCCGCCGCGATCGACCATGCCGTCAACCGTGGCAGCGAGAAAAAAGGGGGCGGTTACGGAAACACCGGTTCCCTGCAGCTGGTTGTCCGGCCCGGGAAACTCGCGGCCGCAACTGGCGCAGGAAGAGAGATCGTCAAAGGAGATATAGGCACATTTTGGGCAGCGCATCGAAAGATCCTCGTTCCAGGGTGTACGGTTGATCTTCGCCTCAAGGAGCCGGCACAGCGGTATCGATGCTTTTTGTATACAATAACAACGGGAAAGGATAAAGAAAAAAAGGCAACGCCTTACTCCGCGCCCTTGAATTCAGCGACCAGGGCCTGGATCGAGGCCTTGGCATCGCCGAAGTACATCCGGGTATTGGGATAGAAGAAGAGCGCGTTCTGGATCCCGGCAAACCCGGCGGCCATGGAGCGCTTGAGCACGATTACCGTCTTGGCCCGGTGGGTCTCGATAATCGGCATCCCGTAGATCGGGCTCGATTCGTCGTCCAGGGCGGCCGGGTTGACCACGTCGTTGGCACCGATGACCACGGCCACGTCCACGGAATCCATATTGGGGTTGATGTCATCCATCTCCACCAGTTGATCATAGGGGACATTGGCCTCGGCCAGGAGCACGTTCATGTGGCCCGGCATCCGGCCGGCCACCGGATGAATGGCGTACTGGACCTCGGTGCCGTTCTTCTCCAGCAGCTCGCCCAGTTCGCGGACCACATGCTGGGCCTGGGCCACGGCCAGGCCGTATCCGGGGACAAAGACCACGGAATCAGCCGCCTCCAGGATGTAGTAGACATCCTCGGCCGTGGCCGGCCGGACCTCGCCCTGGGGGCCGTCGCCCGACTTCTTGGCAACAGCGCCGAATCCGGAGAAAAGCACGTTGGCCAGCGACCTGTTCATCGCCTTGCACATGATCTTGGTGAGGATGATCCCGCTGGCCCCCACCAGGGCGCCGGCCACGATCAGGATGTTGTTATGGATCACGAAACCGGCGGCACAGGCGGCCAGGCCGGAGTAGCTGTTCAACAGGGAAATAATCACCGGCATGTCAGCGCCGCCGATGGGGATAACCGAGGTGATGCCAAAGAGCAGGGCCACCCCGACCACCACCAGGAAGTAGGTATACCCTGCCTCCGGACCATTGGCGAACATGACGCCGGCGCCCACCGCGGTGAGCAGGACCAGGCCGTTGATGATATGCTGGCCGGAAAAGACCAGCGCCTTGCTGGTGATGGTGCCGCTCAGCTTGCCGAATGCCACCATGCTGCCGGAAAAGGTGACCCCGCCGATAAAGGCGGACAGAACGGTGACAATGGCGATGAAGACCGACAGCTCGGGATGCTGGTGGTACTCGCCCCAGGCCAGCAGCAGGCTGGCAATACCGCCGAATCCGTTGAACAGGGCGACCATCTCCGGCATGGAGGTCATCCGCACCCGGTAGGCGGCCACCAGACCGATCACCGTGCCGATGGCCATGCCCAGGGCGATCCACTTATAATCCAGGCCCGAGTTCATCAGGGTGACCACAATGGCCAGCAGCATGCCCAGCGACGAGATCATGTTGCCGCGCCGGGCCGTGGCCGGGGAGCTGAGCATCTTCAGGCCGAAGATGAACAGCCCGGCCGAAATGACGTAGGTGAAGTTGATTAACAGCTCAGTGGTACTCATTGTCCGCCTCCCCCCTCTTTCTTCTTGAACATCTCCAGCATCCGGTCGGTTACGGCATAGCCGCCCACCACGTTAATGGTGGCAAAGGCCACCGCCAGGGTGCCGAGTACAATGGCCACGGTGACGTTGCCGGTCTTTACCGAGGCCAGGGAGCCGACCAGGGTAATGCCGGAGATGGCGTTGGAGCCGGACATCAGCGGAGTATGCAGGATCGAGGGCACCTTGGCGATGAGTTCGAACCCCAGAAAAATCGTCAGGACAAAGACAAAGGTCAGAAAAACGGCTTCCATTGATAAACCTCTTTTATTTCATGATGCTCTTGTAGGTTTCACTGAAGATCTCACCGTTATGGGTGATCAGCGCCCCCTTCATGATATCGTCGTCAAGATTGAGCTTAAAGGTCTTGCCCTCCTGGTCCCAGAAATGGGCAATGAAATTACCCAGGTTGGACGAGTACATCTGGCTGGCAGTGGCCGCCACCCGGCCGGGCAGGTTGCCCAGGCCGATGATATTGACGCCCTCCACCTCAATGACCTTGTCCGGCTCGGAGCCCTCGACATTGCCGCCGGTCTCCACCGCCATATCAACGATAACGCTGCCGGGCCGCATCCGGGCGATCATCTCCCGGTCAACGATCCTGGGCGCCGGCCGGCCAAAGAGCTGGGCCGTGGTGATCACCACATCGGCCTGGACGCAGGCCTTGGCCATGCCCTCCTTCTGTTGCCGGATCTGTTCCGGGGTCAGGGCCTTGGCATAGCCGTCCTTGGTCTGGCCGGTCTCGCCGAGATCGATCTTAACGAATTTGGCGCCCAGGGATTTGACCTGTTCCTCCACCACCGGCCGGGTATCGAACGCCTCCACCCGGGCCCCGAGCCGCCGGGCGGTGGCAATGGCCTGGAGTCCGGCCACGCCGACGCCGATAATAAAGACCCGGGCCGGCTTGATGGTGCCGGCCGGGGTGGTCATCATCGGGAAAATCTTGTCAAGCTGTTCCGCGGCCAGGATAACGGATACATAGCCGCCCAGATTGGCCTGGGAGCTTAAGACGTCCATCTTCTGGGCAATGGTGGACCGGGGCAGCATCTCCAGGCTGACCGCGTTGACGCCCGCCGCCTTGAGTTTTTCCAGCAGATCCGGCTCATTGAACGGGTCCAGGTAGCTGACATGGAGACAGCCCTTTTTCATGTCCGCCACCTCTTGCAGCGGCGGCTTGCGCAGCCGGAGGATAATATCCGCCGAACCGAGCAGGGCGAGACGATCCCGGTTAACCGTGGCGCCGGCCTTTTCATAGTCCGCATCCTGGTAGCGGCAGGTCAGCCCCAGGCCTGACTCGATTTCCACCCCGGCGCCAAGCTTGACCAGTTTGTCCACGGTGGCCGGTATGAGCGGAACCCGTTTCTCTCCCGGATGGGTTTCCTTCATTGCAGCAATCTTCATAACTGCGGCTCCTTTACTAGATTCTGTAGCAATGGCAGGCCAACGGTCTCGGGATCGAACCCGCAACCGACCTGCCCGTCATAAGAAGTGTGCCAGCGGACCGGACCGGCCCCAGGATCCTTATCATTCATGGATGGTAAAAAAATCCCGCAGCACTACCCCCTTTCGGCGACAGTTCGTGCCTCCAGGGCATAATTGCGGGAAACATTCCCTCCCTTAAAGCTGCATTGTTGTAACACGGAAGAGATGAGTTATCAACCCCGGACAGAAATCTCAGGGGTTGTGCGAATTACCATATTCCAGCGATAATTGCACCGGTTTATATGGGGGGCGCTCTGAAATTGTTGTCCCTGCCAGGGGGTGGCCGGCTTACACTGAACCGAACCGGGCCGCGAGTTGGCGGACATTTTTCTTCAGGGCAAAGCGGTCCCGGACCAGACTGCGGCCGGCCCGGGCCAGGCGCCCGGCCCGGGCCGGCTCCGCGTAGATCTGTTCCAGGGCCGCGGCCAGGGCCGCGGGATCGGCCGGTTCCACCAGGTAGCCGGTCTTGTCCGGCTGGATCAACTCGGGAATCCCGGAGAGGTTTGAGGCCAGCACCGGCAACTCGCAGGCCAGGGCCTCCATCAGGGAGACCGGGATGCCCTCCATCTTGCCGGCCGGGGTGACGATGCTGGGCTGGACATAACAGTGGGCCGAAGGCAATATCCCGGCCACTTCCTCCTGGGGCAGGGGGCCTGCCAGTTCGACTAAAGAGCCGAGCCGTTCCCGGGCGATCAGCCGGGCCAGGTTCCGGGCTTCCCCGCCGCCGCCGATGATCCGGCAGCGGAACGGAACCCCGCGGTCGCGGAGCAGACCACAGGCCCGGATCAGATAGGAATATCCCTTGTAGGGCTGCAGGCTGCCGATGCTGAGCAGTTCGAACCGTTGGCCCGGCCGGTGGGTGCCCTGCCGCGCGGCATACTGTTCCGGCTCAATGCCGCAGTGGATCACCTCAATCTTTTCCCGGACCCAGGGACCCACTGTCCGGGCCAGGTAGTCGCGGTTATATTCGGAGATGGCGACCACAAAGGAGGCCTCCCGGAGCTTCACGCCGAGCATGGTGGTATCAACAAAGATATCATGGGCATGGACCGTGATGCTGTAACTGATCCCGGTCAACCGGTGAATCAACCAGGCCACCAGGGCCGGATGGGTGGCATAATGGGCATGGATATGCTCGATCCCCTGCTCCTGCATCAAGCGGGCGGCGTATAACGCCTTGGGGAAAAGGGCCATGGCCCGGGCCAGAAACCTGCGGCTGGGCAGATTGCCGCGCACGGTGCGGGCGAACAGAGCGGCAACCACGGCCGGCCGGTGCGCCAAGGTGCCCAGCCCGGCCTCCAGGACCCTGGGCGAGAGAAAGGGAAGAAAACGGGCCCGGCCGAGCCAGGACTCCGCCTCCTGGTGGACCACCGGCTGTTGTTGCCGAATCAACGGGTAGAGAAAAATGGACTCGCCTTGCCGGACAAGCTCGCTCATCTCCCGTAAAATAAAGGTTTCCGGAAGATGGGGGAACCGGGACACCAGGTAGGCGATTTTTTTTCCCATGGGAATCAGCGGGCATGGAGACTGTTATGGAATTCGTTCGGGGGGGGTATTACCCTGCCTTCGTATAGAATAGGGCCTGGTGATTGTCAAGAAAAAATACGGAGATCCGGCCAACCGTTAATCCTTGACAGGTCCCGGGATCCGCTATTAGATAGTGTCTGACCGGCAAGAAGGATTCTTGGAGTCTCCCCATGGTTGCCGGCCTGCATCGCCCGCTGCCCGCGGGATTTTTTCAAAGCCGTCCCTTAAGCCTGGAGAGTACTTGTGATGCGAAAACTTTTTTTTCTCCTGTTGACCCTGTTGATTCTTGCCGTCGCATCCCTGGGCGTGCTCTATCTGGCCTCCGGCCCCCTGCTCGACCTCGGGACCAGGAAGGCCATTGCAATGATCGCCGCCAAGGGGGCTGACTACGGCATCGAGCTGACCAGCGTTGATTTTGCCCGGGCCGAACTGATCTCCTATGACCAGGCGGCCTGGCAGAATGTCTCGGCCCGGGTGAAGTTGAAGAAAAACAGCTATTTCCCCGAAGACCAGGCCATCTCCCTGAGAGTGGACCGGGTAAATCTCCGTCTGGTCGATATCAGCACCCGTTCCTTTCTCCTCCAGGCCAGGGGAATAACCGTAATTCCGCAGGCTGAAACCGCCAATGCCGGGACAGGCGGCCTGCACGCCGCGCCGTCGCGCCTTGACGGCGACGAACTGGTTGTCCGCTTTTCCCTGGATCCCCTGAATCCGGGGCGGGCCCGGGCTCAGGTGGCTGCGCTGGTTGCCGCTTGCCGCGATATGGTCAAGACCGGGACCTGCTCCCTGCCGGTCTTTTTCACCGGTTCGGTCACCTTTCCGATCCAGCGGAAGAGCCATACCGCCCGGATCATGATCAAGGAAGGGCCGCAGGGGTCTTCCCTGAGCATGAACGAACTTGACCTGGTCAGGATCTCCCAGGAGATGACCTTGAAACGGCCCCTGTCCCAGGCGGAAATAAGCCTGCTCGCCGCCAACCCGGTCAGGGCGCCCCGGCTCCTGCGGATCCGGGACCATGCCCGCTACACCGCTCAGCAGGCCGCGGCCCGGAGCGCCTCTGTGCCGGAGGATGCCTTCCGTCATGTGCTGTGGAGTTTTATCCTTACCCGGGAGTATGGGCCGGCCTTTGCCAAGCAGGTAACCGATGCCCATGAACAGGGGATGTCCGGCAACACCCGGGAGGAGACAATAATGGATCGCAACAACAATGCGGTGGGCCGGAGCTATGCCCGGCACCAGGCCGGGGAAGACAGCATCCTCGCCCGGGTGCTGGCCGATCCGGCGGTGATTCGCGACCCGGGAGAGGTGGCTGGGAAACGGTTGCGCCGATAATACATCCTTGCTCGACCCGCGATAAAAAAACCAGGGCAGGCGTTTCACCGCCTGCCCTGGTTTTTTTTTGCGTTTACGGCCAGCGCCAACCCTTACTGCCGCCCGGCCCCTTCCAGGGACTCGATATACATCTTCAATGAGCGCATCTCCACCGAGCGACCGTCGATTTTCCGGCCTGCCAACACCCCGGTAATACATTTATTGATCATCTTGACCAATTTGGGATTGGCAGAGGCCTTTTCAAGCCCCTTGCCGTCGGCATGGCAGGAGTTGCATGATTTGTCGTTGGCGGATCCGCCCAGGGCCGGATCATTGAAGAGCTGTTTGCCCAGGTCCACCGACGACCTGGCGGCCAGGGCCGAGCCGGCCAGCAGAAGGGAACCGGCGAGCAGCAGACTGATCACAAAAAACTTGTTGTTCATGACGTTCCTCCTTTTTTTGAAGTCATTCACCTTTGTCGGTCTCGCAACAACCTGCTCGACGGACGTGATTCGTCTTGTAACTTGTTGATTTTATTGGGTGGCATTTGAAGCCTTTTGGGTTGTTACGAGTTCATCACCTTTGTCGGTCTCGCAACAACCTGCTCGACGGACGTGATTCGTCTTGTAACTTGTTGATTTTATTGGGTGGCATTTGAAGCCTTTCGGGTTGTTACGAGTTCATCACCTTTGCCCGGTGACACAAATCAACACCAGCTTGTACAGATGCCACAAAAATCAAAATGACACAATACCAGGAGGTTACGAGGAAAATGTCAGGTAGCAACCTGCCAGAAACCTAGGAATATACCCCCTTTACCACTAGGAAAAATGTTTCATACGGCCTTATTGCAGGAAAATCTGACAGGAAAAAGCTAGGGCGCAAACAAACAAAAAAAGGCGCAGAAATCGAATTCCTGCGCCTTGAAAGGGATTCAAGATTAAAAAACTTACATCATGATGCTCTTGACCGCGCTCTGGGCGATCTCCACCATCCCGGCCGGGGCCACGCCCATGGCAATGATGATCAGCATCAGGGCCAGGCTGACCAGCTTGGTGGAAAAGTCCACGGTCAGCGGTCCCCGTTCCTCCTGATCGGTGCAGAAGCTGACCCGGACCACCGACAGGTAGTAATAGATGGCAATGGCGGTGTTCAGGGCCGCCAGGATGACCACGGTCAGGAAACCGTTCTCCAGGGCGTTTGTCAACAGCATGAATTTACCCATGAACCCGACAAAGGGCGGGATTCCGGCCAGGGCGAACATGCCCACGGTCAGGGTCAGGGACAGAATCGGCGACCGTTTGTAGAGCCCGGTGAGATCGCTGACCAGGATATTCTCGCCCTGGCTCGACACCTTGCAGATCACCAGGAAGCAGGCCAGGTTCATCACCATATAACCGGTAATATAGTAGATGGCAAAGGCATAGCCCGACTCTTTCAGGGTGATCATACCCAGGATCACGAAACCGGCATGGGCGATCGCGGAAAAGCCCAGCATCCGCTTGATGTCTTTCTGGACCAGGGCCGACAGGTTGCCGTAAAACATGGAACAGACCGCCAGGACCGCAAGTACCGAGGCCACGCTGTCGCCGGCTGGCTCGGCCATCCCGGTCACCCGGATCAGCAGGGCCACGGCGCCCAGTTTCGGTATTGCGGCGATAAAGGTGGTGGTCTCGTTGGAGGCGCCCTGGTAGATATCCGGCAGCCAGAAATGAAAGGGGAGTACCCCGAGCTTGAAGAAAAAACCGCCCATTACCATCAACAGACCGACCACCACCGCCGGGGTGGGACCGATGTTTGCAATGGCCGGCACGATCTCGTTCAGGTAGGTGGAACCGGTCAGGCCGAAGAGATAGCTCATCCCGAAAAGCATCACCCCGGTGGCAACCACGCCGAACAGGATGTACTTGATGCCCGCCTCCATCTGGGTACGCAGGCCGGCATGATCATCACGCATCGGCACCAGGATATACAAGGCGAACGAGGAGAGTTCCAGGGCAACGACAATGGAGAGCAGCTCAACGCAGCTCACCAGCATCACCAGTCCCAGGGTGCTCAACAGAAGAAAGAGATAGTATTCGGTCCGGGTATTCTCGCGGATCCCCTTCAACTCGGTGCTGAACAGGAGCAGCAGGGCCAGCCCGCCCAGGATCAACAGCTTGAACAGCTGCGAAAATAAATCAATCCGATAGGCCCGGTAAAACAATTCCCCATTCATGTCCAGGCTCAGATAACAGGCCAGCACGCTGATCACCACCAGCCCGGTGGTGATGTTGCGGACTCGGCGCGGGGCCGGGTTGCCCAGGCTCAGCAGAAAAACCACCAGGCAGCTGAAGAGGAGAAATAACTCGGGGAGGAACAGTGCCATTTTCATTGTCTATCCTTCCAGGATTACAATTAATTCCTTACAAGTTTGTCGGTCTCGCAACAACCCGCTCGACGGACGTGATTCGTCTTGTAACTTGTTGATTTTATTGGGTGGCATTTGAAGCCTTTCGGGTTATTACGAGTTCATCAAGTTTCCTAAGGGACCAGGGTGGCCAGCATCGCGGCGGATTGCTGGATTTTCGCCACCTCCACCTGACCGATCAGGTGGGCGACGCTGGTATGCATGATGTCCATAAACGGCTTTGGCGCCAGACCGATCCAGAAGACAAAGAGCAGCAACGGGGCCAGGGTCAGGATCTCCCGGGCGGAGAGGTCGCTGAGATGGGACTGGTCCGGGTTGTTGACGCCGCCCCAGGCCACCCGCTGCAGCATCCGGAACATATAGGCGGCGGCCAGGAGCGCGCCGGGGATGGTGCAGGCGGCCAGGATCTTGTTATGGGTAAAGGCGCCGGCCAGGATCAGGAATTCGCCGACAAAACCGTTGGTACCTGGAAAGGCCAGGGACGACAGCGAGAAGAATGCCAGGAAAGTGACATAGACCGGCATGTACTGACCCACCCCGGCGGCAACGGCCAGTTCCCGGCTGTGGGTCCGCTCGTAGATCATCCCGACGCAGAGGAACAGGGCCCCAGTGGTGACCCCGTGGTTGATCATCTGCAGGAGGGCCCCTTCGATTCCCTGGGTATTGAAAACAAAGATCCCCAAGGTGATAAAACCCATATGACCGACACTGGAGTAGGCAATCAGTTTTTTCATGTCCTGCTGGGCCAGGGCGGTAAAGCCGCCGTAAAGGATGCCGGCCACCGACAGCCAGAGTACATAGGGCATGAGGGCCAGGCTGGCCTCCGGGGTAATCGGCAGGCAGAACCTCAAGAAACCGTAGGTGCCCATTTTCAGGAGTACGCTGGCCAGGATCACCGAGCCGGCGGTTGGCGCCTCAACATGGGCCGCCGGCAACCAGGTATGGAAGGGGAACATCGGCACCTTGATGGCAAAGGCCAGGAAAAAGGCCAGGAACACCCAGAACTGGAAGGCGGAAGAGTAGCCATTGCCCATCATCATCGGGATGGAGAAGGTGCCGTTTTCAAGGTACAGGGCGATGATCGCCACAAGCAGCATCACCGAGCCGGCCAGGGTATAGAGGAAGAACTTGATCGAGGCGTATACCTTGCGCGGTCCGCCCCAGATGGCGATGAGCAGGTACATCGGGATCAGCATCGCCTCCCAGAGGATATAGAAGAGAACAAAGTCCAGGGCCATGAACACCCCGAGCATCGAGGTCTCCATGATCAGCAGGCAGAACATGAACGGCCGCACCCGGGTCTTGATGTAGCGCCAGGAACCCAATACGCACAGCGGCATGAGCAGGGTGGTCATCAGTACCAGGAGCAGGCTGATCCCGTCCACCCCCAGGGTATAGTTTATCTTCAGCATCGGAATCCAGGCGTGGTGCTCGCCGAACTGGAACATGGCGGTCCCGGTATTAAAGTCCCGGTACAGGATCAGGGAGATCGCCGCGGTTACCAGAGTGACCAGCAGGGTCCAGAATTTGGCGCCCCCGTCGCTGGGAAGAAGGAAGAGCAGCATACTACCCGCGAGCGGCAGAAAAATCAGCACGCTCAGAATGGGGAACCCCAAACTATTCATGATCAGAAAATCTTGCATTCCCTCTATCCTTGAAAACTTATTAGGTTAGCCGAGCACGTAAGCGACAATCAACACCGCGATGATCGATACCGTGTAGAAAATATTGTACTGCAGCTGGCCGCTCTGCAGGACCCGGACCCGGTCGCCGGTCCGGCGAACCGTGCGGGCAATGCCGTCCACCACCCCATCGATGCCGTGCCAGTCAAACCAGGACCAGAAGCGGGCCGTGGTCATGAGTGGAATAAGGCCGGCCCACTGGTAGGCCATGCTAACCCCGTTATCGACCAGTTGAATCGGTTTGCTGGCCAGCCAGTAAACGCCGCGGCCGCCCATCCGGTAAAACCAGTCCATGTCGATGCTGATCGTCGGCTCCGGCGTCAGCTTCTTGAGCAGCAGGAAGAAGCCCAGGGCCGTGAACAGCAGGATCTGCATGGTTTCCGACAGATGATAGGCCGTATACGGATTCCAGAGGACCGGATAGGGCAGCATGTTATAGAGATAGGGGGTGTAACAGCCGATGAAGATGCAGAGAAATGCGGCTATCGCCATGGCCACGTTCATATTGAGCGGCGGCTCCTTGGCCCTTTCCCATACTTTCTTGCTGCAGTTGTTCTTACCGAACCAGATATAGTAGGGCACCTTCAGGCCGGTATGGAGGAAGGTCCCGGCGCCGGCCAGGGTCAGGCCGAACCCGGCCCAGTAGATGTGCTCCTCAAAACCAGCGGCAATGATCATCGATTTGGAAACAAAGCCGGAAAACAGGGGAAAGGCGGAGATCGACAGGCCGCCGATCAGGGTGAAGACAAAGGTCATGGGCATCTTTTTGTACAGGCCGCCCAGTTCGGTGAACTTGCTGGTGCCGGTCATCTGCAGCACGGAACCGCAGCCCATGAACAACAGTCCCTTGTAGAGGATATGGGCAAAGGCATGGGCGCAGGTGCCGTTGATTGCCATCTCAGTGCCAATGCCGACGCCGGCGACCATGTAGCCGACCTGTGAGATAATATGATAGGCGAGCAGCCGGCGGCAGTCGTTTTCAAGCACGGCATAGACCACGCCATAGAGCGCCATGAACACGCCCAGGGGCAGCAGGATCTCCAGGCCGGCGCAGCCGCGGGCCAGGGCATAGACCGCGGTCTTGGTGGTAAAGGCGCACATGAAGACCGCCCCGCCCACCGTTGCCTCACCATAGGCGTCCGGCAGCCAGGCATGCAGCGGCGGCACTGCGGCATTCAACATAAAGCCGCACATGATCAGATAGGTGTAAAGTTCGGGGTTATTGACATTGAGCAGGGTAAAGGAAAGATCACCGCCAGTGGCCCGGTAGCGCAGGATAATGCCGGCCAGCAGAATAAGGCCGCCCGCGGTGTGGACCAGCAGGTAACGGTAACCAGCGGGCATTGATTCCGGTCTTCTTCTGAACCAGACCAGGAAAACAGAGGCAAAGGCCATCAGTTCCCAGAACAGGAAGAGGACCATGAAATCGGCGCAGTAAATCACCCCCAGAGCCCCGGCCACGTAGAGCCAGGCCGCGATGTGCTGGGCGTCTTCTTCAACGTGCATTCCGTAGATAGTGCCGATGATGGCCATCAGGGTCATGATATAGCCGAATACCTGGCTCAGCTTGTCCACCCGGCCGAAAACCAGGCGCCAGTCCAGAAACTGAAATATCCCGTAGGTACCGTGATGACCACTGAGATGGATTACCGAGGCAAAGGCCAGCACCGGCACCAGGACAAGATAGGGCTTTCTGAGCGGCCCCCGAAACAGCGGCAGCAGCAGGGCACCGATGATCATGATAAATGCAGGATGGATAAAATCAGTCATAATAGTCCTCGCGGGTCATGATACCCAGATGGCCGTACCATTTTGACAGAATAATGATAAGCGCACAGCCGACAAAACCGAACACCGACCAGAAACCGGGCAGGTGTTCTATCCTGGTGTGGGCGTGGGTCTTGTCGACAAAGATATCAATAACCACCAGCAAGGCCAACACCCCGTAGCAACAGCGGATTACAATCTTCAGCCGATCACGAAAAAAGTCGATTAATTTTACCAGATTCATGACATCACCAAATTGATGGGATTGCTAGTTTAACAAAGGACATGAAGAAGTCAGGATAGATGCCAATAAGAACGGAAATAATTGCAGTTAAGAACAGTGGCGCCACCATGGAGATGGGTGCCTCCTTCACTCCTTCATAAACCTCGCCCGGCGGCCGCTTGCCAAAGAAGGCCCTATAGGTGATCGGCGCGAAATAGGCCACATTGAGCAGGGTGGACGCCAGCAGCACCAGGATGAAGGCTATATAGTGGCTGGAATGCATCTCCAGGGTGCCCATCAGCAGTTTCCATTTGGTGACAAAACCAGCCACCGGCGGGGCCCCGATCATGGTCAGCGAGGCCAGGCCGAAGGCGGCAAAGGTAAAGGGCATGCTCTTTCCCAGGCCGTTCATCTCGGAGATATTTTTTTTGTGGGTGGCAACGTAGATGGCGCCGGCGCAGAAGAACAGGGTGATCTTGGCAAAGGCGTGATTGGCGATATGGATGATGCCGCCCTGGACGGCGCTGGGGGTAAGGAGGGCCACCCCCAGTATTATATATGACAACTGGCTGACCGTTGAATAGGCGAGCCGCATCTTGAGATTGTCCTTGGTCAGGGCGATGACCGAGGCCAGAATAATGGTAAAGGAGACATAATAGGCAGTCGGGATGCCCAGGTGCAGGCGGGCCATGGTATCGACACCAAACACATAGAGCATGACCCGGGTAGTGGCGAACACCCCGATCTTGACCACGGCCACGGCATGCAGCAGGGCGGAAACCGGGGTCGGCGCGACCATGGCGCCGGGCAGCCAGTGATGGAACGGCATGATGCCGTTTTTTGCGAAGCCCACCAGGCAGCAGATAAAGATAATCGTTACCAGGGTCGGGTCGGCGGAGGCCGGGAAGATGCCGGTATGGATGTTGGTCGGGAATTCCAGGGTCCCACACACCACGTAGGTAAGGACCAGGGCCGGCAACAGCATCATTTTGGCGGTGCCGGCCAGGTAGACCAGATATTTTTTGGCGCCGTCATAGCCCTCCTCATCCTGGTGGTGACCGACCAGGGGGTAGGTGCAGATGCTGACGATTTCATAAAAAAGATAGAGGGTGAAAAAATTGCCGGCCATGGCGCCGCCGACAGCGCCGAACAGGGCCAGGGCGAAACAGGAGGCAAAACGGGACTGGGCATGTTCATTGAGTCCCCTCATATAGCCGGCCGAGTAGAATACCGTCACGATCCACAGGAAGGAGGCAACCACGGCAAAGACCATGCCAAAGGCGTCCACCCCGAATTTGACGCTGACGCCCGGCAGGATACGGAACAGCGTATATTCAATGCGGTTGCCGGCCCATATGTCGGGGATCATCGAGGCGACGATGGAGAACATGACAACCGCGCAGACAAAAGACCAGAACTCACGCAGGTTGGGTCTCCGGCGGGAAAATATGATAAGTAAAACGCAGGCCAGGGCCGCAAGTATGGCAAGCACCGGTCTTATGGAGATAATGGTTTGCATAGTGGTCTGCCCTCGTCCTTATCCTTTGAGTTCCACCACGTCCTCGGTTTCAACGGACCGGTAGTTGCGGTAAACGGCGATGATGATGCTGAGCGCAATGGCGGCCTCGGCCGCGGCAATCCCCATGATGAACAGGGTAAAGATCTGGCCCACCGTCGGGTCCGGCGCCAGAAAGCGGTTAAAGGCCATGAAGTTGATCGAGGCGCCGCATAAAACGAGTTCCGCGGCAATCAACATCCCGATCAGGGTCCGCCGCTGGACCATGCCGTACATCCCCATGCCGAACATCAGGGCGCCGAGGATCAGGTAGATGTCCAGGCTGTTGCTTAAACTCATGATTGTCATGATTCCCTCCCGCCCAGTCCGCGGCCGGGCCGACCGAGAACCAATGCGCCGATAATCGCCACCAGCAGAACCACGGAGATGAGTTCAAAGACCATGCTGTAGGTGGTGAGCAGAGATGTACCGATCTCCAGCATTGAGCCGTTGTTCAACTTGGCCGGGGCCGCGGCCCACGGGGTCATGGCGGCCAGGGCGGTCAGCCCCCAGAAGAACAGGACCCCGACCAGGAAGCTGGCCCCGCCGGCCAGCAGGCCCGAACCGCCGGGCCGCTCGCCGGGGTCCGGATCGGCCAGCATGATCGCAAAGGCAATGGTCACGCAGACCGCGCCGACATAGATCAGCATCTCCATCATGGCGACAAAGGGGCTGTTCAGATAGTAGTAAATACCGGCCACCCCGATAAAACAGAGGGCAAGCCCGGTTACCGCCCGGATCAGCCGCACCGAATTGGTGGCAATCACCGCGCCGAGCACGGTAACCCCGATCACTGCCAGGAACACCAGTTCCGATAGCCCTTCCGCCGTGTACACAGACACCATCAGCTTCTTTCCTTTAGTCTTTTGATGAGATCAAACACATACGCCTCTCGGCTCGGCCCGGCCAGGTTGAACTCCTTGGAAAAGTCGATCGCGCCCGGCTTGCAGCTTTCAACACAGAGACCACAGAGGCTGCACTTGGTAAAATCAAGGGTGTATTCGGTCAGGACCTTTTTTTTGGACCCCTCCGGTTTCTTGCCGGCCAGGGTGATACATCCCGAGGGGCAGGCCTTCTGGCACATCCCGCAGACAATGCATTTGGGTCCGCCGGTCTCCTCGTTCTTGACCAGGTCGATATGTCCCCGGAACCGCGGGGTCATCTTCACGTATTCGCGGGGATACTGCATGGTCACCACCGGCTGGAAAAATGCCTTGATGGTGATGCCCAGGCCCACGGCCAGACTCTTGGTCCCGCCTAAAACATCGCTCCAGTAGTTGCTCATAGTTACAACACCTTTAATATGGCGGCCGTCAGCAGGAGAATCGACAGGGAGAAGGGGATCAGCACCTTCCAGGAAAGGTTCAGCAGGCCGTAAATGGTGGTACGGGGATAGGTCCAGCGGATCCAGACCACGGTAAAGATCAGGAGATAGAGCTTGATCAGGAACCAGTGCACCCCGGGGAAGAGGCCGAACGGGCATTGCCAGCCGCCCAGGAACAGGATGGTGGCCAGGGCGCAGCCGACAATGATGTTGGCATACTCACCCATGAAAAAGACCCCGAAGCCCATGCCCGGATACTCGGTATAGGCCCCGGCGATCAGTTCACTCTCCGCCTCGGCCATGTCGAACGGGGCCCGGTTGGTCTCGGCCAGGGAGCAGATAAAGAAGATCAGAAAGGAGATCGGCATGATCGCGGCCAGGAGAAAGTTCTTGCCCAGCGGCAGGATATTCCAGTTCCAGAAGCCGCCGGCCTGCTGGGCCACGATCTCGTTCATGTTCAGGGTGCCGGTGATCATCACAATGGTAATGGTGGTGACCAGCATCGGGATCTCATAGGCCACGTTCTGGGACACGGCCCGGGCCGCGGAGATCACCGCATACTTGTTGCCCGAACCCCAGCCGCCGATCAAGAGGCCGAGCACGTTGACCGAGGCAAAGGCAAAGACCATCAACAGGCCCAGATCGATCTTCCGGGCCACCAGTACGTCGCTGAAAGGGATGGTGACAAAACTCATCACCGCCGGAATCAGGATCAACAGCGGCGCCACCCGGAAGAGGATCGGATCGACATGGTCGGGCACAAAAAGCTGCTTGCTCATCAGCTTGACGCCGTCAACCACGGTCTGCAGGAGGCCGTAGGGGCCGACCTCCTTCGGGCCGATCCGCCGCTGGATGTGGCCGGCGCCCTTCCGTTCAACCCAGACCAGGAAGGCGGCGTTAAAGGCGATGAAGCCGATAACCACCAACAGGGATATGAGCAGCCGTACAACAGGGTTTGCAGTCATAAAAGAACTCCTTACCGATCGATCTCCGGAATTACCAGGTCAAGACTACCCATCAGGGCAAGGGCATCGGCCAGGATCATTCCCTCGGCCGCCTCGCCGAACAGGCTCAGGTTGGAAAAGGTTGGCGAACGCAGTTTCATCCGATAGGGGGTATTGGTCCCGTCGCTGACCACCCGCATCCCGAAAGAGCCCCGGGCCGCCTCCACGTTGCCGTAGTAATCGCCCTTTTCCGGTTTAATCAGTTTGGGCTTTTTCTTCGGCATGATCGGGCCGTCGGGCAGTTTGGCAATGGCCTGCTCGATAATCCGCATGCTCTGCTCCATCTCGTCCATCCGCACCATGTAGCGGGCCATGGAATCGCACTCGGGATAGACCGGGATATCGAAGTCAAACTCCGGATAGACCGAATATGGTTCGTGCTTGCGCACGTCGAAGTTGACCCCGGAACCGCGCAGCACCGGCCCGGTGGCCCCGTACTTGCGGCACATCTCCGCGGAGAGGATGCCGATGCCTTCCAGCCGTTTGCGCAGGATGATATTCTTGGTGACCAGGTCGTGGTACATCGGTATCCTGGACCTGAGCCGCTTGATGAACTCGATGCAGCCGGTGAGGAAGCTGTCGTCCACGTCGTTGTAGACCCCGCCGAAACGGAAATAGCAGAAGGTGAGCCGGGCCCCGGTCACCGATTCCAGCAGGTCAAGGATAATTTCCCGGTCATCGAATGCATAGAGCAGCGGGGTAAAGCCGCCCAGGTCGAGGACAAAGGCGCCGAACCAGAGGAGATGGCTGGCGAGCCGGTTCATCTCCACGGTGATCACCCGCAGATACTCGGCCCGTTCCGGCACCTCGATCCCGGCGGCCCGTTCCACGGTAAGGGCGTAGCCGTGGTTGTAGGACAGGGCGCCGAGGTAATCCAGCCGGCCGGTGTTGGGCCAGAACTGAGCCCAGGTGCGGGTTTCCCCCATTTTTTCATGCATCCGGTGGATGTACCCGAGTACCGGCACGGCCTTGACGATATACTCGCCGTCCATGGTGAGCACCACCCGGAGCACCCCGTGGGTGGCCGGATGCTGGGGCCCGAGGTTGAGCTCAAAGGTCTCCAGGGTGTGGTCGATGACTGTGGTACTCATGCTTTGAAATCCTTGAGTAAGGGATGGAAATCAGCGTCTTCGGGCAGGAGCAAGGGGACAAGGTAGGGATGACCGGTGAACTTGATGCCGAAGAAATCGTGGGTTTCACGCTCATGCCAGTCCGCCCCGGGATAGACTCCGGAAATGGTGGGCACCTCGGGGGTCTGCCGCAAGAGCCGCACCCGGACCGTTACCCGGCAGAGTTCCTCCATATGATTGAAGTCGTAGACCACCTCCATCTGCGGCGGCGGGGGTGGTGGCGGCGGGGTCTCCTCCTCGGCCGGCGCCTGGTCGTCCGTTTTTTTGCTGACCGGTTTTTTCCTGGCCTTGTCAAAGCTCAGCAGATCGACCCCGGTGATCGCCTCGATGAAAAAACCTTCCTTATCCAAGACTTCTACTGCGGCAACCAGTTGCTCCGGCTCCACCAGGATATCCAGATGATAGCCCTTGGCCGGATAGTCGGTGGCAGTGACCGCAATGGTCTCAACGCTGGCGATGGCGTTCTGTATTCTTTCAAGGATCATGATCAGCCGGCCTCCACCCGGGGCCAGCTCTTGCGCCGGAACCCGGTTATCTTTTCTTCCAGTTCCATGATCCCCTCGAGCAGGGCCTCGGGCCGGGGCGGACAGCCGGGGATGTAGATGTCCACGTCCAGGAACTGGTCGGCGCCCTCGACGATCCCGTACTGGCCGTCAAACTTGAAGGGGCCGCCGGATATGGCGCAGTTGCCCATGGCAATGACCCATTTGGGTTCCGGCATCTGGTCGTAAAGGGTTTTTACCGCAGGCGCCATTTTCTTGGAAATGGTCCCGGCCACGATCATCACGTCGCATTGCCGGGGCGAGGGCCGGAAGACCTCGGCCCCGAAGCGGGCAAGGTCGAAACGGGCGGCGCCGGCGGCCATCATCTCAATGGCGCAGCAGGCCAGGCCGAAGGTCATTGGCCAGAGGGAGTTCGCCCTGCCCAGGGCAAGGAGTTTGTCGAGCAGGGCAAACTGAACTATTGGCGCTTGTACGATTTCCTTTCCCACTTAAACACTCCCTTGGTCCAAGCATAGATTATCGCCAGAGACAGGATCCCGACAAAGATCACTATCTCGACAAAGGCACGGGTATCCGAGATGACGGCGGGATCCAGTTTCTGGTAGGCGACTGCCACTGGAAACAGAAAGAGCACATCAACATCAAAGGCCAGAAACATCAGGGCATAGAGGTAGTAGACGATCCCGAAGCGGACCCAGGCGGTACCGATGGGGCTGACCCCGCATTCGATTAACTGGGTTGTCTTGTTGCTGATGCTGCGGGTGGAACGATAGGAGAGGAAGAAAGCGATGATGAAGGGACCGATGGCAAAGGCGACCCCGCCTAGAAAAAAAGCGGCCACATAGAGGTGATCCAACAGCGGCGGTTGTTCCACGGACAGGCTCCTTACAGGTTAGGTTCGCAGGAGGGCTCCCAGCATATACGGGCTGATTTTTAATGCACTCGCGACCCCTTGTCAAGAAAATACTGAATGAAGATTCAGGATTTCTGAATGGTCATTCATGAAAAAAACATACCAAGATCAGGCTGTTTCCCCGGACCTGCGAGGAAAGAGCTGATTGGCCGGGATTTAAGTTTGCCAAAAAAAGGGGGGTGTCGGAGCGGTATGTCCGGGAAGCAGAAAAAAGGCCCCGGCAAACTCCCCCGGGGCTGGAGCCGATTCGGTTCAGCCGAGCCGGGCCAGGGCGGCCCGCAGCCGGTTCATGCCCTTGGCAATGGTTTCCATGGAGACGGCAAAGGAGAAGCGGATAAAGGGGTCGGCGCCAAAGGCGATCCCCGGGACGCTGGCGATTCGCGCCTCATCCAGGAGATAATCGGCCAGGTCAAGGGAGTTGTTGATCGGCCGGCCGTTGAAGCTGCGGCCGTAGTAGGCGGAAAAGTTGGGAAACAGGTAAAAGGCGCCCCTGGGTATGACGCAGGAGACATTGTCAAGCGAGGTCAGTCGCTTGACAAAAAAATCACGCCGGGGCAGAAAGGCGTCCCGCATCATGGCCGGGAAATCCTGGGGGCCGGTCAGGGCCGCCAGGGCCGCCTTCTGGGCCACTGACGAGGGATTGGAGGTGGACTGGCTCTGGACCTTGTTCATCGCGGCAATTATCGGTTGCGGGCCGACTGTATAGCCGATCCGCCAGCCGGTCATGGCAAAGGATTTTGAGACTCCGTTCAGGATCAGGGTCTGGTCCTTCAGGCGTGGCTCCACCTCCAGAATATGGGGCAGGGGATCGTTGCCATAGGTGATGGTGTCGTAGATATCATCGCTGATAATGATCCAGCCCCGTTCCAGGGCCATCCTGGCCACCGCCTCCAGGGCCCTGGCGCTGAATATCGAACCAATGGGATTGGAGGGACTGTTCAGGATGATCGCCCGGGTCCGGTTGGTGGCGAACTTTTCGAGCATGGCCGGGTCGAGGTCGAAACCATCCGCCTCGGCCAGGGGAACGAACACCGGGGTGCCGCCGGCCAGTTGGACGATGGGCGGGTAGGAGACCCAGTAGGGGGTGGGGATCAATACCTCGTCCCCGGGATTGATCAGGACCTGGGCCATGTTGTAGAGGCCGTGCTTGCCGCCGCAGCATACCTGGACCTGATCCGGTTCGTAGGTCCAGCCGTGGTCAACGGCCAGCCGGTCGACCACGGCCCGGCGCAGTTCCAGGATGCCGGGTACCGCGGTGTAGCGGGTAAAGCCGGCGTCAATGGCAGCCTTGCCCGCCTCGCAGACATGGGGCGGAGTGCCGAAGTCCGGCTCACCGACACTGAAGTTGAGAATATCGGCCCCCGCGGCCTTGAGGGCCTTGGCCTTGGCATTCACCGCCAGGGTCGGTGAAGGTTTGATCTGGGCCACCCGCTCTGCCAAAGTTAATGAAAAAGACTCCATCCGGCATCACCTTTGCGTGAGTTTATCTGAAATTCGCCACAACGTACCCCCTTGCCACGGCCGGAGTGACGCCTTTCCTTGATTATTGTTTCGTTATGGTTGCAGCCTGAAATTCGGTCCGGCCGTGCCGGTCAATAATGCACCTCTTTGAGAAACAGGCCGCGGGCCGGTGCGGTCGGTCCTGCCGCGGCCCGGTTCCTGGCCGCGATAACCGACATGAATTCATCCGGGCTTCGCTGGCCCCGGCCGACCTGCAACAGGGTGCCGACGATGTTGCGCACCATGTGGCGCAGGAACCCGTCACCGGTTATCTCGAACCGGAACCGCCCGGCCACCGGCGGGTTGATCAACCGGACACTGAATATTTCCCGCACCGGGCCGCGCCCCTGTTTCCGGCTCGGGTCCCGGGAACCGGCGGCCTCGAAACTGGAGAAATCATGGCTGCCGACAAGGAGCCGGGCACAGGCCCGCATGGCCTCACGATCGAGCCGGCCGGGGACATGGGCGCTGTAAAGCCGTTGGCAGGGCATCTGGACCGGGCCGGTACAGATATCATAGTAATAGGTCTTGGCCCGGGCGCTCCGGCGGGCATGGAAATCATCCCCTGCCTCACCGGCCTCAATCACCCGGATATCAACCGGTAACATGCTGTTTAAACCCATCCGAAACCCGGTGCAAGGAATAATTGCCCTGGTATGAAAACTGGCAACCATTCCCAGGGCATGAACCCCGGCATCGGTACGGCCGGCCCCGTGCAGGGTGATTGGCGCCGAGGTCATGGTATTGATGGCCGCCTCGATCATCCCCTGCACGGTCTTCTGGTCGCGCTGCTTCTGCCAGCCGGCGTAGTTGGTGCCGTCAAAGGCGAGCAGCAGCCTGATGTTTCGCGCCCTGCTCACGGAAATAAGGGCACTGTTGCCAGCCCTTCGGTTTCCGGAAAACCGCAGACCAGGTTCATGTTCTGCACCGCCTGACCGGCCGCGCCCTTGACCAGGTTATCAATGGCGGCCAGGACGATGATCCGGCCGGTGCGCTTATCCACCCGGCAGGCGAGATCGCAGAAATTGCCGCCCCGCACATACTGGGTAGCCGGCAGGGCGCCCGGTGCGCAGATCCGGACAAAGTAGTGGTCAAGGTAGAAATCGGCATAGAGCGCCAGGGCCTCTTCCGTGGTCAGCGGCTTGTTCAGCGTTGCATAAACCGTGCTCAGGATCCCACGGCACATGGGCACCAGGTGCGGGGTAAAGGAGATTCGTACCGGCCGGCCGCTCAGTATACCCAGTTCCTGCTCGATCTCCGGGGTATGCCGGTGTACCCCGCCCACCTTATAGGCCTGGAAACCGTTGCTCAGCTCACAGAACAGGCTGCCGACCTGGGCGCTCCGGCCAGCGCCCGAGGCGCCGGACTTGGAATCGGCGATAATGGTGGCCGGATCGATAAGCCCGGCCTTGAGCAGCGGGGCCAGGCCGAGGATGATACTGGTGGGGTAACACCCCGGGTTGGCGACCAGCCGGGCGGCGCGGATCGCCTCCCGGTGCAGTTCCGGCAGGCCGTACACTGCTTCGGCCAGGTATTGCTTGGCCGCGTGCGGCTGGTACCACTCTTCATATACCGCGGGATCGTGGATCCGGAAGTCGGCGGACAGATCCACCACCTTGCATCCGGCATCCAACAGAGCGGGAACGATATTCATCGCGGTCTGGTGCGGTACCGCGGTAAAAAAGAGATCCGCGGCCTTGGCCAGGGATGCCGGCTCGGCATCAACACAGGCGAGGTCAACGATGTTTTTAAGATTGGGATAGACCGCGCTTAAGGGCTGTCCCTTATATCGGCGGGAGGTGACAACGGTCAGCTCGACCCCGGAATGAAGGGCCAGGATTCGCGCCAGCTCCACCCCGGTGTAACCGGACGCACCGATTATTCCGACCTTGACCATTTCCTTGATCTCCTTAATAGAGTTTATCGCGGTCCGCATCCCGGCCCGTTCCCGGGTAACTGATCACAGGGGGTGTAACTTCACGGTATCACTACCCCTCAAACCTGTGATTGCCTTTCCCGGGGTGGAAACAAAAACAGGGAAAGACAAACACTCTTGTCTTCCCCTGGAGTCCGTAGCCGGATAAGCACGGCGGCAAACCGATCGGTATGCCCTTAGCGCTTGGAAAACTGGAACTTTGCCCTGGCCCCCTTCTGGCCGTACTTCTTCCGTTCCTTGGTACGCGGGTCGCGGGTCAGCAGGCCGGCCTTTTTCAGGGTCAGCCGGAACTCAGGGTTGACTTCGAGCAGGGCCCGGGAAATCCCGTGGCGCAGGGCCTCGGCCTGGGCCGCCTTGCCGCCGCCGCGCAGGGTGGCGACCACATCGAACTGGGTCTCGGTTTCAGTGGTGGCAAAGGGTTTCTCCACCTTCTGCCGGGTGTAGCCGGCGCCGAAATAGTCCTCAACGGATTTCTTGTTAACGACAATCCGGCCATTGCCCGGTTTAACCCAGACCCGGGCCACGGCGTTCTTTCTCTTCCCGGTCGCGTAATGCCTCTGTTCAGCCATTCCTTTATCTCTCCAAATATGCAGTTGCCCGCTCGATCTCTACAAAAGCCTAGATGGCCAGCGCCACCGGTTGCTGGGCCTCATGGGGATGCTCGCCGCCGGCATAGACCTTGAGTTTCTTCAACTGGGCCCGGCCCAGGGTGTTCTTGGGAAGCATCCCCTTGACCGCGGCCCGGATGAGTTCTTCCGGTTTCTTTTCCAGCACCTCTTTGGCGGTCTGCTCGGTAAGGCCGCCCATGTACCCGCTGTGGCGATAATACATCTTGTCGGTGAGCTTTTTGCCGGTCAGTCTGATCTTCTCGGCATTGACCACCACGATGAAATCACCCACATCCATGAAGGGCGAATAATTGGGTTTATGCTTGCCCCGCAGGCGGGTGGCGATCTCGGTAGCCAGGCGGCCGAGGACCTTGTCTTCAGCGTCGACTATGTACCAGTTTTTTACGATTTCCTTGACCGGGGTCAAATGGGTCTTCATGGGCCAGTATCCTCAATATTCCATCAAAAAGTCACGGTGCCACCGTCCAGGCATCCCGAACGATTGGCAAGGGTGTTTTTATAAAGCGAAACGCGCCCGGAGTCAACAAAAAAAGGCTCGAACGAGTCGAACCTTCATTCTGTAAAAAAATGGAGCGGGAAACGAGATTCGAACTCGCGACTTCAACCTTGGCAAGGTTGCACTCTACCACTGAGTTATTCCCGCCCGGATGCAATCCAAGAGCTACAAAACGTCGCGACTATAACCGAGGCCGCGGCTGGTTGTCAATAAAAATTCGCCGGCCGGTTAACCCGGTATATCTCAGCGCCGGGCCCGCGCCAGACAAGATAATTCCGGCCTGGTACCTACCCGGTGATGAGTTACGAAACAACCCCCCGTATCTTCCGGCGGCCGCCCTGGTACAGCCGCTGATTTTGTCCGATGATCGCAAAAAGGCTATTGCCTCTGAATCCGACAACTTGTATAGATATACTATTCGGAGCACCACTGTCGCCCCTGTGCGGTGCCTGGTCCCATACCTTATATACTATAGCCAACGAGGAACCCCATGGAGAACGCGGCCGTCCGGACCGGCCAGGTCCATCGAAAGACCAAGGAAACCGAGATCAGTCTGTCCCTGACCCTGGACGGCCGGGGCAAGGCCGATATTGCCAGCGGTATCGGCTTTATGGATCATATGCTGACCCTGTTTGCGGTGCATGGTTTTTTCGACCTGACAGTGAGCGGCAGCGGGGATACCGAGGTGGATGACCACCACATGGTGGAGGATCTGGGTATCTGCCTGGGTCAGGCCCTGAAAAAGGCGCTGGGCGATTTCAGCGGTATCCGCCGCTACGGCACGGCCCTGGTGCCCATGGACGAAACCCTGGCCCGGGTGGTGCTGGACATCTCCAACCGTCCCTATCTCTACTGTGACGTGCCTGTTCCTGTCCAGAAAGTCGGCAGTTTCGACACCCAGCTGACCAAGGAGTTCCTGCGGGCCCTGGCCCTGCACGGCGGCCTGACCCTGCACGCGGAACTCCTGCATGGCGAAAACAGCCACCATATTATCGAGGCCGTGTTCAAGGCCCTGGGCCGGGCCCTGGCCCAGGCAACCGGCCCGGAGCCGCGGGCCCGGGGGGCACTCTCCTCAAAGGGGACACTGTAGGCCGGGTGCTGATCAGCGGGGTTGCCGGTTTTCCGCCCCTGGCAGACGGTTACCAAATCTCAAAGTTAGGATTCGGCCCCAGGGCCGACAGGAGGATTTACCGTGAAAAACAACCTGCTGGTCGCCATCGTTATCCTTATCCTGACGGTTGCCTGCGCGCCCATTACCCCGCAACCGGTTCAAGAGAGCAAGATATTTACGCCTGACATCAAGACCATTGCCTTCATGCCCCCTGAGGCGGCGGTGCCCGGGCCCCGGCTCGCGGCCGGGGTCGAGGTGCTCTCGGCCCTGCTCACTGAATATACCCGGAGCCATCCTGATACCAGGATGGTCGATCCGGTGCTGCTGGACAGTTCCCGGCTCGAAACCGGCAGCCGCGAAACCCTGGCCCGCGGCATCGGCCGGGAGATGGGCAGCGATGCGGTGCTGATCACCACCTTGCACCGCTATTTCCAGCGCGTCGGCAGCGCCATGTCCGTCCAACGGTCGGCCTCGGTTGCCTTTGAGATGAAACTGGTGGCAGTGTCCAGCGGCCGGGTCCTCTGGTTCGGCACCTTTGACGAAACCCAGCAGCCCGTACTTGAGAACCTCTTTCTTCTCCGCCGGGCCGCGGCCCGCGGATTCAGATTCATCACTGCCGAGGAACTGGCCCGGGAGGGGGTGGCCGGAAAACTCGGAGAATGCCCCTTTCTGGGAGATGATAACAAATAACCAGCATGGCTGGACCATATTTGTCGGTCTCGCAACAACCCGCTCGACGGACGTGATTCGTCTTGTAACTTGTTGATTTTATTGGGTGGCATTTGAAGCCTTTCGGGTTGTTACGAGTTCATCATATTTGTCGGTCTCGCAACAACCAGCGAGACGGACGTGTGTCATGTTGCAAGTTGTTGACTATCTCCTCCACTCTCCACCATGCAGACCTCGCCTGAATGCACCCCTTGTCTCCTGCGGCAGATCCGCTATGCGGCAAGGCTTGCCACCGACGACCCGGAACTGGAAAAAAAGGTCATTGCCCAGGCATCGGCCCTGCTCCCCTCCCTTGATCCGGAAATTTCGCCGCCGGAAAACGCGATTGCCATCTATGGGATGATCAGCCGGGTATCCGGCAATTGCGACCCCTTTGCCGCCCTGAAGCGGGCATCCAATGAATCCGCTACCGCCTTGCGGCCGGAACTGGAGCAGCGGATCGTGGCGGCCGCCGACCCCCTGCTTGCCGCGATCAGGCTGGCGGTTGCCGGCAATATCATCGATTACGGCAGCCACCATGATTTTGACATTGAGACGACCGTCAACAACTGCCTGGACCGGGAGTTGGTCCGGGACCATTACCAGAAATTCCGGCACGACCTGTCCCGGGTACCTGAAGGCGGGACCATCCTCTACCTGGGGGACAACTGCGGCGAACTGGTCTTTGACGGGATGGTGATCAAGATGCTCGCGGACATGGGCAAACGGGTGGTGCTGGCATTAAAGGAAAAAGCGATCATCAACGACGCCCTGGTAACGGACGGCCGGGAACTGGGCCTGGATGAGCACTGCATCATCATCAGCAACGGCACCGCCTGCCCGGGCACCCCGCTTAAAAACTGCAGCGCGGAGTTGCAGCATTTTTTCAGGACCGCCGACCTGATCATCAGCAAGGGCCAGGGCAATTTCGAGACCCTGTCCGACACCCCGGGACCGGTCTACTTCCTGCTCACGGTAAAATGTCCGGTGGTGGCCCGCCACCTGGCCGGACCGGGGTTCGACTGCCCGCAACTTACCGGAAAGGGCGAGCCGGTGCTGCTTCGGCACCGGCGGTGGCAGGGGTAAAAAAGGGGGATGATTACCTGGTTCTGCGTTATACCCGCAGTTCGGGCCGCCGGGCCGACTCTTTCCGGATGCGGCTGCCGGGCCGCCTGTTCATGACCTTGCGGGCCGTCTCGTGCTCGCCGGCCTCGGCAAAGGTGATCGCCATCATGATTCTGTCCCACGCGCTGATATTTTCCATTTGAGTCTTCATTGTATTTCTCCTCATTAAAGTCAGTATTGTCGGTCTCGCAACAACCCGCTCGACGGACGTGATTCGTCTTGTAACTTGTTGATTTTATTGGGTGGCATTTGAAGCCTTTCGGGTTGTTACGAGTTCATCAGTATTGAACCGGGTTAATTCCCTGGCTCGTTGTTTTGCCCTTAACTTTTGCAGATACTGTGCCATTTTTACAAAAATCGCATATCAGATTGAAATATAAGACTATATCATCGTCAGGGAGGAAAACGGTCACCCCGCGACAAGTGTTGCAAAGTTTAACGTTATTTTCAGATATTCCCGCCATACCAATAAAAACAAATGGTTACGGGCCATTGCGCCCCGCGAGGTAAGTGTTGCAAAGTTCAACAACTATCAGCGGCCCGGGGCTCGGCCGGAAAATTTGATGATTCCGGACAACATCGGTCGTTATGTGGGTGAAACGGACACTGCTTTAAGAAAGGGAAAGGGAGACTATTTGGTGCGCGGAGACCCGACCAACCGCTCGACCAGCCAGCCGTTTGCCAGTGAGAAGAGGATGATATAGAGCGACAGAATCACGGTGTAGCGCAGGCCGAAATAGTAGATCAGCACCGGTATAAAAGGAATCTTGACGTTGCGGTTGTAGAGGATCACCGCCAGAAAGGCCTGCCGGGCCCCGTGGCGGCGGAACTCGCTCAGCATCGGGTAGAGCATATAGGGCGGGCCGGAGACAAAGATTCCGCCGACCACTGCGTAGAGCCAGCCCTGCCAGCCCGAGTCCCGGCCCAGGTGCCTGCGGATCCAGGCCGGATCGAGGAGCAGGTTGATCAAGAACAACATCACAAAGACCAGGCCGAGAATCGGGATGATCTTGCCCGCCATCTGGCCGAACTCGACCAGGGCCCGGCCTGCCAGCTCCGGTTTGATCGCACCGGTTACTCCGTAGATGGCGAGCATGGCCAGAAAGAACTTAGGCCCGCTGCCAAGGCCCTTTTTTTTTTCAGCCGGCCCGGTCATGGCAGCAGACCGATGGTGGCCACCGTGGCCACGGCCACCAGAATCGCAAAGATGAAATTGACCCCGTTGCGGATCAGCGCGAACCGGCGGCCGAGAAAGGATGCCTCCAGGGGCAGCATCACCAGCCCCACCGTGGTCCAGGCCATGACAAAGGCGGTCACCGCCAGCAGGCTCACCCCCTTGTCCAGCAACTCGCCGCCAGCCACATAACTGGTAATGGGAATCCCGAAGGAGATGCTGCCTGCTGCTGCCCCGATCAGCGGGTCGGCCAGGTAGTTGCCGGTGAACCATTGCGAGTAATGGCGGGCCAGGATCGGGTCGACCAGGCTGATCAGCAGCAGCACCCCGGCCAGGATCGGCAGGGCGGTCTTGAATACCGCCAGGGTTGCAAGGAGTGGTTTCTTCATTCAGGTTACCAGGGATCCGGGTTCAGGGAATCACTGCCCACTATATCCCTCTGCCCGGGATCAAAACAACATAAATCAGTTCCACTCCTTGACAACCGCCGCCACTGGCCCTATATTAGAATGAACGTTCGTTCTAGTGATAGGAACATGCATAACGTTGCAAGGAGTGACCATGGGTTCGGATGCAGCAAAAAAAAGTTCCCAGGACACCAGGAGCCTGACCCTGGAGACCGCCCTGGGTTTATTCACCGGCAAGGGATATTTCAATACCTCGATGCAGGATATCCGCCGGGAGGCCCGGGTGAGCATCGGTTCCATCTATCACCACTTCAAGTCCAAGGAGGCCCTGGCCAAGGCCCTGTACCAGGATCTGCTCGACCGGATGGAACAGATGATGGCCGAGATCATGGACCGCCACCAATCGATCCATGATCGGGCCCGGGCGGTGATCACCACCCTGTTTGACATGGTGGAGACCTCGCCCCAGGCAGTGCAGTTTATCCTCTATGCCAAGCACCGGGAGTTTCTGCCCTGTGAAAAGCCGGTCTGCGCCTCCCGGCCCTTTGAGATGATGCGGGACATGGTTGCCAAGGGAATAGAACGCGGCGAGATATGTGATCTTGACCCGACAGTGGCCACGGCCGCCCTGTTCGGCGGGGCGATCCGTTTGATCCACCTAAAACTGGACGGCGCGGTGCAGGGCCCCCTGGATCGTTTTCTCGACCAGACCTGGGAGTGCGCCTGGTCATCGGTGACCTGATTTTCAGTCACCCGGCCGAACGCTCGTTCTAGAAGCAGAGGGTCTGCTTGCCAAGGGCGTAAGGTTTCGGTAAACCCCGTACGTTTGAGGTTGGACCGGGAAAGGGGTTTTCTTATACCGAACGGTGTAGCGGACCCTGAGCCGCAGCCGTGACGGCAAAAGCGGAAATTGAAACAACTTCCGCATGATATGCTTATGGCTTTCGAGTCGCCGTTGCGGCGAAGCGAGTTCCTGCTTGATAGCCTGTTTATGAACAGCCGGCCCTTCTCAATGGAGCGGCCGTTGGTAGAAGAAGACCCCTTTCCCGACAGGAGGGGGTTACTGAATGTTTACCCAAGGGCGGCCTTGAAAATATGAGTAAATTTGTGAGTAAAGGAGGTTAAGCCATGTTGGAAATAACGGAACAGGCGGCAGAAAAGCTGCAGGAGTATCTCCGCGCCAACCGGATCGAATCCGCGGTGCGGGTGGCCTACAAGGGTGGCGGCTGATCCGGCCCCAGTCTCAATCTGGCTCTGGATGAGCCGAAAAAAGAAGACAAGGTCTATGAGATCGATGAAATCACCTTTGTGGTGGACAACGGTCTGTTGAATCGCTGCGGATCGATCAAGGTCGATTATATTGCCGACAGCCCATACCCGGGGTTTGCGCTTATTCCGGCCATCCCCCTGGGCTCTGGCAACGCCTGCGCAATCTAACAACCAATAAAAAAACTCACAGGAGAGTTTGCCATGCCTATTTATGAATTTCGTTGCAATGACTGCAACACCCTTTTTGAAAAAATCATCTTTGGCTCTGCGGACCGGGAAAAGGTGGTCTGCGGCAAATGCGGCAGCAACAAGGTGAAAAAGACCATTTCCGCCACCAGCTACCGGCTTGCAGCGGGCGGAAGTTCCACCCCGTTCGGCACCGGCCCCGGCGGCTGCGGTTCCGGCGGTTTTTCCTGAGCAGGCTAAGAAAGACGGCCCGTGCGGCCGTTATAAATCAAATCCCCCCCTGAAGGCTCTCAACTGGAGTATCCCGCCCGGATGTCTTGCAAGCGCCGGGCCGGATTATCCGGTTGCGGGCCTTCGTTTTTTATATACAGCTCAACCGGCTTTCCGCCCTTCAGGCCCATATCTACCCCTCACCATCCCGGCGGCTGTTCCGCCAGGCCCGGCGCAGGGTCGCCTCCAGCCGCGGCTGGATCGCCGCCAGCAGATCCTGCCGTTCCAGATAGGGACAGGGTTTGTCATAGGGGAAGCGGCGGCATTGATCCGGCCGGACCATGTGGATGGTGCACCGTTTGACCAGCCGGTCCCCGGCCTGGAAGATGCACGCCCCGTCCTGATTCAGTTTAAATGTGTTTTTTCTGTTCTCCAGAAACCGGCGGCGCACCTCGCCGTCGCTGATCCCGAAATACCGGGCCAACCGGTTGATATCAGCGGCGGTCAGCAGGAGGCTGGCGCCGGGCGACCGGTAGCAGCAATAGCCGGGGCAGTAATTGCAATAGAGCATCAACAGGCCTTGACCCTAATTATTTTTTCAGTTTTCCCAGCACGTTGAAAGGCGACGCCCCCTGGTCCTGTCCGCAGGTGCAGGGGCCCTGGTTGAGGTTGGCCCCGCATTGGGCACAGAGCCCGCGGCAGCCCTTGCCGCAGACCCGTTTTGCCGGAACCAGCAGGAGTACCTGCTCAGCCAGGACATCAAGGAGATCAAAGACCGGCTCCTCCAGAAAGATGGTATCCATCTCGGTCTTGCCGCACTGGTGTTCCTCGGGCAGTCCGCCGGGATCAGGGAACAGTTCGAGGTCAACCGTAAAGGCGCCGGCCAGCGGCACGGAATAGGACGCCATGCAGCGGTCGCAGTCAAGGGCTAGAAAGGCCTTGATCTCACCCTCCAGAAACACCCGCTCATTCCCTTTTCGTCTTACGAAAACATGGGCTCTGACCGGCGCGGTCCGGTCCAGTTCCGGGCCCGGGAACCAGGAGTGGTCGTTGATCTCATACTGCAATCCCGTCTTTGGTATCTCGCCAAATCGTATCTTCATCCGTTGCCCTGCCTGTGCCCTGACCCATCGGTCGCTGGAAATCGGTAAGCGTTCACCAGCACCCCGTCTTCGCACGATCAGGCCGGTTCACATAGGCATACTATGGATTCGCCGGCCTGCTTGCACGAATCCGTGGCACTGGTAAACGCTTACAGGACGGTGGTTTCCGTAAATCTGTAGCCCCTGGTGAACGGTTACGGAAATCGTGCCTTTAAACCATCTCGTTATGATATCTGGTGGGGCCGGGGTTGGTCGAGTCTTTTAGTGAGGTGATGGGTAATAGGAAAAACCGGAATCCGTGAGCGTTCGTCAGTGGTCCGAATGCGCGAAGGGAACGAATTCGATACCCTATAACCCACGACCTGTCACCTATGACCTCTCCTATGGCAGATCCACGTAATAGCCGCGTTTGCCGCGCACGACCAGGAAGCGTAACGGCTCCCGGCCCATGTGCGCCTCAACGATCCGGCCGAAATCAGCAATCCTTGTAATCCGCTCGCCGGCGATCTCCATCACCAGGTCGCCGGGCCTGATCCCGGCCCGGGCCGCGCTGGAGTCAGGAATCACCTTGCGCACCATGGCACCCTGGCGGGAGTCCTTTACCACCAGGCCGAAGACCCGCTCGCCGTAGCGAAGGCCATAGTCCCTGGGCGGCTCGGTCAACGTTACCTCCACCGCCTGGGTATCCATGCCGCGCAGCAGATGCAGGCGGGCCCTGTCCCCCTGGGTATAGGTCTCCAGGATGGAGACAAACTCAGCCGGCGAGGCGACCGGCACCTCGTCCAGGGCCAGGATTACGTCACCGAACCTGATCCCGGCCCGGGCCGCGGGCGAGCCGGGGTCCACCTCCTTGACCAGGATTCCGCCCTCGCCGTGGGACTCGCTGAACTTTTTGCCCACTGACTGGGACACGATGCCGATATATGCCTTGCGGACCCTCCCGTAGCGGATCAGGTCAGAGGCGATCTTCTTGGCAGTGTCAATGGGGATGGCAAAACCGATCCCCTGGGCCTGGCTGGCAATGGCGGTGTTGATCCCGATCAACTCGCCGTTGATATTGATCAACGGGCCGCCGGAGTTGCCGGGATTGATCAGGGCGTCGGTCTGGATGAACACCGCGACAAAGCCGTTCCCCACCGGGATCCGCCGCCGCTGGGCGCTGATAATGCCGGTGGTCACCGAATGGCCCAGCCCCAGCGGGTTGCCGATGGCGATTACCGTCTCGCCGATCATCAGGTTATCGGAACGGCCCGGCGGAATAAAGGGATACTCCTTGGCAGCGACCACCTTGAGTACTGCCAGGTCCAGTCGTTCGGCCATACCCACCAGTTCGGCCTCCAGTTCCTTTTGGGAATCGGGCAGGGCCACAAAGATCCTGGACGCCTTTTCAATCACATGGGCATTGGTAAGGATGTAGCCTTGGGGGTCGATGATCACCCCGCTCCCCAGGGACTGGGTGGTATAGGTCCGCGGCGGGACCAGGCTGCGGAAGAACTCCTCGAAAAAGGGGTCGGAAAAACCGAAAAAGGGCGAGCTTCTCCGCTTGATGATCTGCTCGGTGCGGATATTGACCACCGCCGGCCCGGCAATGGCGATCGCCTCCACCACCGGGGTCCGGCGCTCAAAGGCCGGGACCGGCGTTCCCTGGAGGATGAAAGATAAAACCAGAATAACCAGCATGGCCGGGCCATATTTCCCCGGCCACAACGAAGCAATGAAAGAGGTCACTCCGGCATGGCAGGGCCGGCGCCTGGTGACGACTTTCGAATAAACCAGTTGAAAAAACCGCACGGGATGACTCCTGGTTCAGCTGAACATGAAAAAAACAGTTCTCACTGAGCCCACGCAGTACCCAGGGTTTGACAAAAAAACAACCCCTCTCCGGCAGATCCGCGCCGCTGTGAGAGATAAAAACCTTGCCTTAAGCTATAGGGTGCAGCGTCCTGAATGTCAAGCCGCGCCGGGCGACCGGCTGCAATCTTCCGGCCGGCAAAGCACGAAAATCTGGCCCGGGATCCAGGCGCCCCGCTCCTTGCGGATCCCGGTATCCCGCCGGTATTCGATGATAAACCCATGCCGGTCGCAGAGGCGTTCGATATAGGCGGCGGACTGGGCATAGCGGCCGGACTGGCGCAGGACATAATCAGACTGCGTACAGGTCTCGATGGAGAAGACAAACCGGGCCCAGGGGCGGCACCGCTTGCGCAGCGCGGCAAACAGGGGGTCCACCTTGCCCAGGTAGACCAGGAGATCAGCGGCAAGGAAGAGGTCGTACCGTTCTTCTCTTTTTTCCAGAAAAGAGACCAGTTCCTCGCAGTGCAGTTGATCGTAGATGTTTTTGGCCTTGGCCCGGGCCAGCATCTTTTCCGAGAGATCCACTCCGACCAGGGAATCAACCCGGCCGCGGAAGGGGGCGCCGGACAGGCCGGGGCCGCAGCCCAGGTCCAGGGCGCGGCTAAAACGGGGCGGAACATCGACCAGTTGAGCCAGTGCCCGGGCCATCCGTTCCGGGACCAGGTAGCCCAGTTCCCCCTGCAGGCTCTGATCGAAACGCGGCGCATAGCCGTCGAACAGGTCGACCACGTACTGGCGCGGTGCCGACTCGGTGGTATGGCCGGTGAGGGCCGCCAGGATATGGTGGGTGGCCGGGGTGTCATTGCCCAGGTCCAGGGAGCGTTGATAGCAGCTGATCGCCTTGTCGATGCTGCCCATGATATGGTAGACCCCGGCCAGGTTGCAGAGGGCCGTGCCATAGCCGGGGTCAAGCTCCAGAGCCCGGTTAAAGCAGGAAACCGCCTGGTCCAGTTCGCCCAGTTCCTTCATGATGCTGCCCAGGTTATAGTGGGCATGGACATCATCGGGGTTGTTTGCCAGGGCGGCCCGATAGCTGGCCGCCGCCTCTTCGAGCCGGTCCAGTTCCCTGAGGGTGATCCCGAGGTTGAAGTGACTGTCCCCATCGTCGGGGTTTATTCGAATAGCGGCCCGATAGCTGGCCGCCGCCTCTTCGAGCCGGCCGGCATGGTAAAGGGCCACCCCGAGATTATAGTGACCCGGCCCGAATCCGGGCTCCACGGCCAGGGCCCGGCGATAACAGTCAATTGCCGCCCCGGGCTGGTTGCCGAGAAAAAAAATAACCCCGAGGTTATGCAGGGCGTCGGCATGGCCGGGGTCCAGGGCGATTACCCGCTGGTAGGCCTCAATGGCGCCATCCCGGTCGCCGATATCCCGGCAGACATTGCCCAGGCTGTAACGGGTCGGGAGATGATCCGGCACCAGCCGCAGGACCGACCGGTAGTGCTGTCGCGCCTGTTCAAGCTCCCCCTGGCTGTGATGGATAATCCCGAGGTTGTAGCGGGCCTCGAAATTGTCCGGGTCCAGGGCCAGGACCCGGTGGTAGAGATCCAGGGCCCCATCCAGGTCCCCGTTGCCGTGGCAGCGAAACGCCTGATGAAAGAGTCGGGCAATGGCGGAGGGGTTGCTTTTCGGGCGGCGGTTGTGGCTGTCAGGAGTCGAACCGTACATCGCTTACAGGTGATTTTGAATAAAAGCAGAGGGCCAGACAAAACGCCCTGCCCGATGGACACGGGCAAGGCGTTGTTCTTCAGTTGCAGCGTTTCAAGACAATGCCGTCAAAAACAGTATCGGTTATTGACCCGGGGCCAGGGTTCCGACATGGTTGACCAGTTCGGCATCGGTCAACTCCTTTAACACCGGGCTCTGCATGATCCGGTTGATGTCGGTCTCACCGTTGACATTGGTGATCACCAGCATGCCGCGGCCACGGCCGTAGTTGTTGTTAAAGTCATAGACCCCGCCGACCACCGCCAGCTCGCCGGCGGCGATCTGCTGACTGTAAAGCCCCATGGCGTATTGCACCTGGTGATCGACATTGATCTCCACGTTGCGGTTCCAGCGGGTCCTGAACTGGCCGTTGTCACCAGCCGTCAGCACCGGCTTCAGGGTGTCCAGTTCGGCCTTGATTCCCTTGGTCTCGCCGGAGTAATCGCCCATGGCCGCCTTGACCGCACCGCAGCTTGAATGGCCCATAACCAGCAGAATCCTGGTGGGCAGGTGCAGGACCCCGTAATCCACCGAACCCTCGGAGTTGACGATCTGGTTGCCGATATTGCGGATGATAAAGATCTTGTTATACGGGTCCATGCCGAATAACGGGGTCTGCACCCGGGAGTCGGCGCAGGTGATCACGGTCAGGTTCGGGGTCTGTCCCTCCTGGTAGGCATCAAAATAATGGCTGTCGTGGTGGCCCCGGAACTGGTCGTTGCCGCTGATCACCGCCTTGATGGTTTCGCTCGAATTCATCTGCTTGGCCGTGGTGCCGCCGTGCCCGCCGCCGTGTTCTCCGCCGGAGGCAAAGGCGGCCGGCGTCATGGCCAGCAAGGCGGCCAGGCCCAGACCCACAATTCCTTTCAGGTACGATTTCTTGCTCATCGGGTGTCTCCTTTGTCTAAAGGATGAAATTAAAGCGCAAGCCCATTCCCGTCCGGGAGGTGCCGCGGTCTCCTGCCGGGCATTGAGCCGGATGCGGGGGAATACGAGGGGGCCGAGTGAATGACCATTCAGCGATCCAACCAAACATAGAATAGGAACCCGGCCGGTGTCAAGTCGAAAAAAGGTGACCGGCCCCGGGGTTATCGGTGAGCTTACGGGGTGGGCGACGATATTGGGGACAGGGGTGCGCCCACTTCGATGCGGGCGACCTCCATGGTGGTGCAATCCAGGACCGCGAAACAGGGCTGGCCGTCCTTGCCGAGCAACTCGCCGGGGTTGACCAGCAAACTGGTGCCGATTTTCTCCACCCGGTAGATATGGTTATGGCCGCAGCAGACCACGTCGAACAGCCCCTGGGCCGCCAGGCCGCGGGCGACCTGGGGATAATGGTGAAAGGCGATTTTTTTACCGCCCGCCTCGACCACCCCCATCACCCCGTGGTGGTTGATCCCAGGGAAACGGGTGCCGCATTCCTGGGAAATGAGGTGCTGGTCGCCGACATTGTTGCCGTAGATCAGATGGACCGCACCGCCGAACCCGGCCAGTTCGGGAAGCATGAACGGCGAGATCAGGTCGCCGCAATGGATCAGCACATTGATACTGTAGGCATTGCAGTAGACCACCGCGGCGGTAAGGTTGGGGATATAATCGTGGGTATCGGAAAGAATGGCGATCTTCATGGTTTTTCAGATTGTAAATATAGGCTCTTAATCCAGCCCGAGCCCATACTGCCGAAGCCGGCGCCGTCGGGCCCGGGCATCGGGCATGATCTTCTCCAGGGCCTGCCAGAAGCCGGGCTGATGGTTATGGATCCTGGTGTGGACCAACTCGTGCAGCAGTACATAATCGCGCAGTTCCCGGGGCAGGACGGCAAGCTTGATATTCAGGCTGATATTGTTGCTTGCCGAACAGCTTCCCCAGCGGGTCTTCTGTTTGCGGATGGTGACTTTTTCATAATCGAATCCGTACAGCAGGGCCAGTTCCGCCAACCGGGCGGTCAGTTGTCGCGCCGCGGCTCCAGGGTCATTCACCCTGAGCCGTTGCCGCATTGCCTCCTGCCTGGGGGCGATCTCCGCCATCCGGGCAAGATGGTTGCGGATCCACTCCCCTTGTTCCGTCACCACTGCCTTGGCCCGGTCCAGCGAGACCCCGCGCGGCACTGCCACCCGGACCCGGCCCGGGCCGCGCACTGAGATATTAATCCGCCGGGCCCTGGAACTTGCCGCAAAAAGCACCAGGCCGATGCCCTTGATGTCGAGTTCTCTGTCCTGGTTCATGGTTATCTGCCAGAGGCGGTAATATGGAATATTAGCCCGATCCGTCACGGATTCAGCAAAGCCGGAAGCAAGGGCGGCTCAGGCGGCTGCCCCGGCATCGCGGACAACGGCCGGGCCGGGTAAACCGGCGCCGGTCGTGAAAGACAAAGCCGCAGCCCTGGCAGCGACTGGGGGTCACTGCCAGGGTGCGGCCGTGGGCTTGAACGGAATGGGCGATGTGTTCCAGGTGTCCGGCAACCTCCTTTTCCCGGATGCCCAGGGCCTGGGAGATATCAAGGGCGGTCGCCTCCTGGACGAGCAGCAGGTCGATGATCTGTTGACGGACGGTCTGTTGCCGTTCCAGGACCGGAGTATCCATGATTTCTCCACGATCCCAGCCCCTGCCGGTCCAGCCCGGCGGGGCCGGATGTAAGCGTTCACCAGCACCTCATCTTCGCCCATCTGGGCCTGCTCGAATAGCGCCAGTATGCTTCGCTGTCCCAAATGAACGAATCTAAGGCACTGGTAAACGCTTACGGGCATGAGGTTACCGTAATTCCATACCCCCGGTGAACGGTTACGGCCGGATAAGAGCCTCTACAGTTCAAACGAGGTGTGTACAGCCACTCGAACCCTACGCCCCACCCACGCTTTTCGCAGATGTTAAGGCCAGAGGCTCCAGCCCGGCGGGGCCGGATAAGAGCCTCTACAGTTCGAACAAGGTGTGTACAGCCACTCGAACCCTGCGCCCCACCCACGCTTTTCGCAGATGTTAAGGCCAGAGGCTCTAAATAGCCTCCGGCCCGGTCTCGCCGGTCCGGACCCGGAGCACCTCTTCCACCGGGATCACAAAGATCTTGCCGTCACCGATCTTGCCGGTATTGGCGGCCTGGCGGATGGTGTTGACCACCTCCTCCACCCGTTCGGCCTCAATGACGATCTCGATCTTGGTCTTGGGAATGAAATCGATCACATACTCGGCGCCGCGATAGATCTCCTTGTGGCCCTTCTGCCGGCCGTAGCCCTTGACATCGGTAATGGTCATCCCCTTGAGACCGATACCGTTCAGGGCCTCCTTGACCTCGTCCAGCTTGAACGGCTTGATAATTGCTTCGATTTTTTTCATGATTGCTCCTCGCTGGCCGGATTTCTTCTCCGGCTATGGACATATCGCATTGATGCCGGTCAATTATGTCGGTCTCGCAACAACCCGCTCGACGGACGTGATTCGTCTTGTAACTTGTTGATTTTATTGGATGGCATTTGAAGCCTTTCGGGTTGTTACGAGTTCATCAATTATCCTTCGGTGTTAATAAAACCATACCCGCGCTCGCCGTGCAACGAATAGTCAAGGCCGATGGCCTCGCCCTGCTCATCGATCCGGAAGCCCACTGTTTTTTCAACGATAAAGCAGATAACATAGGTGGCTACCAGGGAGAGGGCGATGGTCGCGCCCAGGCCCACCAGCTGGACGCCGAACTGATCCAGAACGCCCCAGCCGCCGGCTCCGGCCGCGGCCGCGGCATCAGCCATCCAGCTGTCGCGGATGAAGAAGGACAGCATCAGCACTCCCATGCCGCTGCCCACCCCGTGGATGCCGAAACAGTCGAGGCTGTCGTCATAGCCCAAGCGGCCCTTGGCCATCAGGGCCAGGTAACAGGCACCGGAGGAAAGCGCACCCAGGATGATGGCACCGCCGGGCTGGACCACCCCGGCGGCCGGGGTGATCACCACCAGGCCGGCCAGGATGCCGGAAACAAAACCAAGGGAGGTTGCCTTGCGGAAATGGACAACCTCGATCAGCAGCCAGGCCAGGGCGCCGCTGGCGGCCGAAACCTGGGTCATGGTCAGGGCCCGGGCCGTATCCAGGCCGCTCTGCACGGTGGAACCGGCATTAAAGCCGAACCAGCCCACCCAGAGCAGACCGGCGCCCATCATGGTCATCACCAGGTTATTGGGCTGCATGGCCCGTTGGGGCCAGCCCTTGCGCCGGCCGAGGAACAGGGCCGCCACCAGGGCGCTGGTCCCGGCCGAGACATGGATCACCAGGCCGCCGGCCAGGTCGATAACCCCGGCGGCACCGTAGTTGAAGAGCCAGCCGTCCGAGGCCCAGACCCAGTGACATAGCGGGGCGTAGACCATGAGAAACCAGAGGACGATGAACAGGATGTAACCCCGGAAATAGACGCGCTCGGCCAGGGCGCCGCTGATCAGGGCCGGGGTGATGATGGCGAACTTGCCCTGGAACATGGCAAGGATATACTCGGGGATGCCGTTGACAATGGAGTCGTCAATGCCGCGGAGCAGGAAATAGTCGCTGTTCCAGCCGATAACCCCGCCGAAGATGCTCTGGCCGAAGGTAAGCGAATAGCCGCACACCACCCAGAGTACGCCGATGACCGCCATGGAGACATAGCTGTGCATCATGGTGCCCAGGACGTTCTTGGTCCGGACCAGGCCGCCGTAAAACATGGCCAGCCCCGGCACCATCAACAGCACCAGGGCCGTTGATGTCAGCATCCAGGCGGTTGTGCCGGTATCGATTCCGTTCCCCGCGGCCCGGGCCAGCCCGGGCAGGAAAACGGCAAGCGCAAACCCTCCGTAAATGATCGGTTTTCTTATCTGCATGATTTTCCCCCTCTCCTGATATCCCTTGAGTGTGACCGTGTGCACGGTCCTGGTATATTCACTGGTCACGCAACAAGATGCGGGGCCAGCGTATGGCAGGTTGTTGCTTTTGTTCAGTGGCATTTGCCGCGGTTGGGATTGTTGCGAGTTCATCATGGTTGACGGGTTGACGTGCCCACGGGGAAGCAGGTTCTGTGCCAGCTTCTTATCCCTTTGATTTTATGGAAAATGAACTCTTGCGTCCCAATCGTGCCCAACAATAACGACAACATATTTGTAAAACCAGGCCCGCAATTTAACAAATATGTTGTTTGCCGAGGGATAAAAAACGAATCAGCCGGGTTGCCGGGCAGGGGTTCGCAGGAAGCGCTGATCAGCCCCCCTTGCCAACCATCTCAACCCCCTGGCCGATGACCCTGATCCCCTGGTCCGGGAAATCGTGGCCAACTTCCTTGCCGCCCGCGTAAGGTTTCGGTAAACCCCGTACGTTTGAGGTTTGACCGGGAAAGGGGTTTTCTTATAGCGAACGGTGTAGCGGACCCTGAGCCGTAGCCGTGACGGCAAAAGCGGAATTTGAAACAACTTCGGCATGATATGCTTATGGCTTCCGAATCGCCGTTGCGGCGAAGCGAGTTCCTGCTTGATAGCCTGTTTATGAACAGCCGGCCCTTCTCAATGGAGCGGCCGTTGGTAGAAGAAGACCCCTTTCCCGACAGGAGGGGGTTTACTGGATGCTTACATGGTAATCCGGTTTTCTGTTGCTTTAACTTATTGAACTTCTTAAGGTAGGTGTCCAGTTGGAGGCGTAGCCGGGCCGGCGGGTGACAGGGAGAGGCAAAAAAAGCACAGGAGTTTTGGTCGATGATCGAACACCGGAAATATACCAGGCTGCCGCTGGAAATGGCGGTCGAGGTCATAACCACGGACCACGGCACCCTGACCGGCAGGACCAGCAACATCAGCTTCGGCGGGATGCTGCTCAAAATAAAGGATCAGGAAAAATTACAGGCGGGCGAGAAGATCCACATCCTGCTGATCATCCAGGAGCGGCAAGGGACAGAGGAGCGGGTGCAGATCGAATTCGAGAGCGCGGTGGTCCACAAAAGCCAGGCCGGCGCAGGGATCAAGTTCATTGCCATGGATATCTCCCAGTACCGCCACTTCAAAAACCTGATGGTACTGAACAGTCCGGATCCGGACCAGATTCTCGAGGAACTGCGCAAAAATCCCGGCCTGCTGATCAAGGGCGATAATTAACAGGGGTCAGGGGTCAGGGGTCAGGGAATAGTATATCCGGCCCACGGTCAAGGCTCCATATTTTTTTCACCGCAAACCACATACCGCATACCGTCCACTATTTTTTTCCGTCCTCTATTCTCGGTTCTTGGTTTACCGTCCACTGCCCACTGCCCACTGTCCACTGTCTTCTGTCCTCTGCCCTCTGGCCGAAGCGGAACCGGTCCCAGAAATCGGGAAAGGACTTGGCAACGCATTCCTCGCCCTGGATCCTGATTCCAGGCACCACCAGGCCGGCCACGGCAAAACTCATCGCGATCCGGTGGTCCGCATGGGTCTTGATCTCGGCCCCGTGCATGGGGGGCGCTTCCGGGCCCAGCCCTTCAATAATCAGGGTATCGTCCAGTTCCTCCACCCGGGCCCCCAGCTTGGCCAGTTCCACGGCCATCACATGCAGCCGGTCGCACTCCTTGATCCGCAGGTGGGCGATATTGCTGATCACTGTCCGGCCCCGGGCCCGGGAGGCCACCACCGCCAGGGTCGGCACCACGTCCGGCATATTGCCCATGTCCACCTCAATACCCTGGAGTTCAGTCGGCCCGATCAGGGTAAGCCCGTCCCCGGCCTGCTCCACCGTACAGCCCATCCGGGCGAGCAGGGCAATAAAACCGGTGTCGCCCTGGAGCGACTGGGCCGGCACGTTGGTCACCGTGACCCGGCCGCCGGTGACCGCGGCCGCGGCCCAGAAATAGGAGGCATTGGAGGCATCACCCTCCACTGGATATTTCCGGGCCTGGTATCGGCCCCTGGGAATCACGAACTCGTTGAGTTCCCGGCTGGATGAGACCTGGACCCCGAAATCAGCCATCACCGCCATGGTCATGGTCACATAGGGCTTGGACAACACCTCGCCGGCCACGGTCAGGATCGCCTCCTTGCGGGCATAGGGCGCCACCAGGAGAAGCGAGGAGAGGTACTGGCTGCTTTTTCCCTCGGGCAGCAGGGTCCGGCCGCCGGCCAACCCCTTGGCCTTGATCTCAAGCGGCGGGCAGCCGGTATCCCTGATGCTGCGCACCTCCACCCCCCAGCCGCGCAGGGCCTCCAGCAGCGGCTGGATCGGCCGCTCCGCCATCCGTTTATCACCGGTGATCCGGATAATGCCGTTGCCCAGGGCGGCCATTGAGGTGAGAAAGCGGGTGGCAGTACCGTTGTTGCCCAGGAAGATCTCCTGATCCGGGGCGTTGATCCGGCCGCCGGCGCCCCGGACCAGCCAGCAATTGCCAGACTCTTCAATGGTGATCCCAAAGGCGCGCAGGGCCGCGGCCGTATACCGGGTGTCCTCGCTGGCCAGGGGGCCGATCAACTGGCTGTCGCCATCGGCCAGGGCCGCAACGATAAGGGCCCGCTGGGTGAGGCTCTTGGAGCCGGGAACTTCGACAACCGCGTCAATAGTGGAAACAGGACGGATCTCTTTCATGGTAAATGTTCGACCCCTTGCTAGGGATTGTTCTTCTGATTCCAGAGGGTAACGATTTCGTCAGCCACCTGGTCCGGAGAGATATGGTCGGTATCGATCGCATGATGGCAGGCCTTGGCATACATCGGCGTACGTCGCTCCAGGACCTCGGCCACCTCCTCGGTAAAGGTCTTGCCGGCAACCAGGGCCGGCCTTTCCGTGCCGCCCTTGATCCGGCTGACAATCACCTCCACCGAGGCCTGCAGCCAGCAGATAAGGCCATTCCTGCCCAGGACCTCGATATTTTCCGGCCGCTCAATGACACCGCCGCCGGTATCGACAATACAGTTGTCCTTGCGCGCCATTTCCCGGGCCACCTCCGATTCCATGTCCCGGAATCCGGCCCAGCCCTGTTTCTCAACGATCCGCGGGATCGACATGGACGCCTTTCTGACAATCTCCGCATCCATGCTGAAAACCGGCATATTCAGGCGAACGGCCAGCCTTGCCGCCACCACGCTTTTCCCGGTTCCGCGATAGCCGATCAAGACGATATTCATGGGGTCAATTTCTCCATCACCACCCTCCGCATGACCTCAACCGGGGCATCCACCCCGGTAAAACGCTCAAACTGCAGCACCGCCTGGTTGATGAACATCTCCACCCCCTGGATCACCTTCAGCCCCCTGGCCTTGGCCTCGGTCAGCAGTCTGGTCCGGAGCGGGGTGTAGACCACATCGAACACCACCTGTTCCGGCCGGAACAGTTCGGCCGGCACCAGGGTTGCGTTCACCTTGGGATGCATGCCCACCGGCGTACAGTTGATGATCAGATCCGCCTCCTGGACGTTTTGCCGGACCGTGTCCTCATTGAGCAGATCGGCCACAATGGTCACATCGGTTCCCTTTTCAAGATCGCCGCCGAGCTGGCCCAGCAACTCCTGGCTGATGTCCAGCAGGGTGAGCCGGCCGATGCCGCCCTGGTGGCCCAGGGTAAAGGCGATTGCCCGGGCCGCGCCGCCGGCCCCCAGCATCAGGACCTTGCGGCCGGCAAGATCCACCCCGGCATCGACAATCGCCTTCATGGCGCCGGGTCCGTCGGTATTAAGACCCAGAAGTCGGCCGTCCTGACTGATCACCGTGTTGATTGAACCGATGTGGCGATCGACCTCGGCAATCTCATCCACATAATCCATGACCTCGATTTTATGGGGGATGGTTACGCTCATCCCCCTAAAATTCTCCAGGGCCCGCATCCCGGCCAGGGCATGCTCGACATCCTCCACCCGGAACCCCACATAGACATAATCCAGGTCCAGGGCGGCAAAGGCGGCATTATGGATGGCCGGGGAAAGGCTGTGCCCCACCGGGTTGCCGATGATCGCGCACACCTTTGTCGCCGGACTGATTGTTGTTCGTTCCTTCATGGCTCCACCCACTCCTTACACTGGTCGACCCCGGAAGAATCGCCCGCCGCCCCTGTGGCGGCAACAAATACTCTTCCAGGGCATCATTTGTTATGTCGTAACTGATCACGGGGCGTATAACTCTGTGATATTACTACCCCCAAACCTGTAAGTGACCACAGGTGCCGCAGATTTGCGCAAGCGCGACCGGCCGCTATAGCCCGCCTATGCGGGCAGGAGCGATCGTGCGAAGATGGGGTGCCTGTGATCACTTACGTTATGTCAGGCCGCCGTCTGTCCTGAATTACAGCGCAACGTCTTTGCCAAGCAGAGAGTACAACTCCGACAGCCGCAACTGGCCCGGGGCGGTGCCCGGCACTGAATCCGGGGCCGCATAGGTCATGTAGCCGCCCCGTTCCAGGGTGGCCAGCCGGCTCAACATTCCGGCCCTGCCCATGGCAAAGGAAATCAAGGGAAACTCCCATTCCATGGACAACTCCTGCAGGGCAAGGACCCGTTGTGCATCCTGATAATCATGGGCCATGGTGACGATCTTGCCCACCTGGGCCCCGCTCCGGCACAGGCGGGCAAAGATCTTTTCCAACTCCTCGGTGTCCGGGGTGGTGTTGAAATCGTGCCAGGACAGGATCAGCATGGTGTCGGGCGATTCCCGCTCGATCTCCCGGAACAGCTGGCGGCGCAGGGCCGGCTCAGCCCTTAGCTCAAGGTCCACATAGGTTGCCCCGGCCCTGACCGCGGTCAGGAGCGGTTTAATCCTCTGCTCCTCCGAACCGGTAAAGGCGCCGCCTTCCCAGGCCGGACGGTTGGTGAACAGCAACGGCCGGTTCAGGGCCTTGATCAACGGCGCAACCTCCGGTTTAACCATGGCATCAAGCCGGATCTCGATCACCTCGGCCAGTGGTTCCGTACCCCGGGCCACCTCAATGGCCTCCTTTGCGGTGGGGCTGGCCACGGCCACGCAGATCCGCCCCCGGGTCCTGATCGCAAAGGGATCGTTCAGGGAAAAATCTTCACTGGTATTGGTCATGATTCCATTCCTTTTTCCGGCCAGAAGCCAAGCGCTATAAAAAGGTACTTCTCCGACAGGCCCTTGGTAGCTGGCCAACTTTGTCGGTCTCGCAACAACCCGCTCGACGGACGTGATTCGTCTTGTAACTTGTTGATTTTATTGGGTGGCATTTGAAGCCTTTCGGGTTGTTACGAGTTCATCAACTTTATGATCCCGTAAAACACCTCAACGTTTTAAATGCCACATAACAAAATCACCACGTTGTAACTGACCCACGTCCGTTGAGCGGTTTATGCGAGACCGACAAACCTATTCCAATCGGAAACAGTTGTCAATCAACCGGGGCGTCACCGGACGAGCCATTCGCGCCAGTCACCGAGACCCGCCTCTTTGAGCCGGGAAAATAGTTCCGTGACAACGCCCCATTCCTCGGGTTCGACCAGGAAGCCGGGCAACGGCCGGGCCGGGACAAGCTCCTGGCCGGATGCCCGCTCAGTGCCCAGGAGCCGGGCCAGGACCCGGTCCATCCGCCCCCAGTAGCCGCCCTGCCGAAAGGCCAACTCCTCGATAATCTGGAGCAGCACCGTGTTCACGGTGATCAGAAACGGCAGACTCTCGGCCGCCCCACCGGCAGCACAACGGCTGAGCGAAGCAAAACTCCGGCAACCGAAAGGCCGGAGCGGATAGATAGCGCAGCAATCCTGCTCAAGAAAAAAACAGGGGCTCAAACACCAGGGGTCCTCGGCCTCGGCCGGGATCTCCCGCCGGGCCAGACAGGCGGCGGCAAACTGGTTGGTGGTCATCAACGGTCGACCGGAAACCTGCACCTCCCGGTGCTCCTTCAGTTTTGCGACAAGATCCGGCCGGGCCTGCTCAAGAAAGGCGGCAATGGCCCGGCCCTCAAGGCTGGTCATGGTCACGCTCCGGGTGCAGCAGACAGCACAGCCCTTTTTACAGGCAAAGGGCAGCCTGCTTACAAACTGCTCATGGATCTCATAAAGCCGGGTAAGCGGTGTCGAACCGGCACGCTTGGTATCGCTGTCCCGTGGCATGTAAACCTGCCCCGGCCTAGAGAATCAGGCCGCCGATGAGTTCACCCACCGACTCCAGCCCCTGTTTCCGGAGATAAGCGGCCAGGCCGTCAACTACCTCCTCGCTGGCCCGGGGGCTGAAAAAATTGGCCGTGCCCACCTGCACGGCAGTGGCCCCGGCCAGGAGAAATTCCACCGCGTCCGCGGCAGTGGTAATACCGCCGATGCCGATCACCGGAATCCGCACCGCCCGGGCGACCTGCCAGACCATCCGCAGGGCAACCGGTTTGATCGCCGGACCGGAAAGACCGCCGACAATGTTTGCCAGCCGCGGTTGCCGGGTTTCTCCATCAATGGCCATGCCCAGCAGGGTGTTGATCAGGGAGACCGCATCGGCGCCGCCCGCTTCCACGGCCCGGGCAATAACCGTGATATCGGTCACATTGGGCGAAAGCTTGACGATCACCGGCCGGGTGAACTCTTTGCGTACCGCCTCGGTTACCGCCCGGGCCGTGTCCGGGTCAATGCCGAACGCGACTCCCCCCTTTTTGACATTGGGACAGGAGATATTGACCTCCAGGGCCGCCACCAGGGACTCGCGCTCAAGCCGCCGGGCCAGGGTCCGGTACTCCGCCACCGAGTCTCCGAGGATATTGGCGACCAGCGGGGTCCTGATTTTCTGAAAAAAGGGCAGCTTTTCAGTGATAAACCGTTCCGCGCCCACATTTTCAAGGCCAATGGCGTTCAGCATGCCGCAGGCGGTCTCCACCACCCGCGGCATGGGGTTGCCGGACCGGGCTTTAAGGGAAATCCCTTTTACCACCACCGCCCCCAGCCGGTCCAGGTTGACCAGCGCGGCAAACTCCTCTCCATAGCCAAAGGTGCCCGAGGCGGTCAGCACCGGATTCTTCAGGATCAGCGAGCCGATCCTGGCCGTGAGGTCTGGTTGCCCTATCGCCATGCCACCTCCTGTGCATCAAAAACCGGCCCATGTTTGCACACATGCAGATACCCGTCTCCCTGCCCGCGGGGCACAGCGCAACCGAGACAGGCACCAAGGCCGCAGGCCATCATGGTTTCCAGGGAAACCTCGCAGGACCAGCCCAGGACGCGACATTGCCCGGCCACGGCCCGCATCATCGGATAGGGCCCGCAGACATAGGCCTGCCGCGCCCGGCGGTCCAGCCCGGCCAGCAGGTCCCCCACCAGGCCGTGATGGCCCAGGGAGCCGTCGTCAGTGGCGGTCCGCACCGCCAGTCCCAGTTGTTCCAGGTCCCTGGCCAGGGCGAGCAACTCGCTCCTGGTGCCGGCCCCGACCAGAACCAGGATCTCCGGTTTTTCCGGAACCTGGCAGAGCCGCTGGGCCAGAAACAACAGGGGCGCGATCCCCATGCCGCCGCCGATCAGGCAGAGGGGCTGCTGCCGGGTAATATGAAAACCACGGCCCAACGGACCCACCAGATCCAGTTCCCGGCCCACCGTTGCCCGGGCGAGAATCCCAGTGCCTTTGCCCACCACCTTGAACAGGATCTGGACCTGGTCCGGCCCAATGACCTGGTGAATGGAAAAAGGCCGCCGCAGCAGGGGGTCATAGGCGTCCGCCACCCGGACCATTACAAACTGGCCGGGCCGGGCCGCCTGGGCGATTCCAGGGGCCCGGACCGTGATCCGGAAGATATCCGGGGTCAGTTGCTCGGTCCTGGTTATGGTTGCATTTTCCTGCCCTGGCTGGTCCATATGGCCACCATCTCCAGCATGGCCCCGCGTCGCCTGGACGGCAAAAAAAGCAAAGCCTTGATCAAGGATCTATTGTACATTTATCCGGATGCGTCGCCGGTCCGGACTTAAGAAGACGCCTCAGATAGTAAAATACCTGCCATCCCCTGTAAACATCAAATGTATAGGATTTTCCCGATGAGCGAAACCCTGGTGCTGGGATACCTGTTCGTCTTTGGCGCAATGCTGGGCAGCTTTCTCAACGTGGTGATTCTGCGGCTGCCGGTTGAGGGAGAATCGATTGTCTTTCCGGCCTCCCATTGCCCGGCCTGTCGACAACGGCTTCGTTGGTATGATAATATTCCCATAATAAGCTTTATTCTGCTGGGCCGGAGATGCAGACACTGCCGCGCCGCGATCTCCTGGCAGTACCCGCTGGTGGAAACGGCCATGGCCCTGCTCACGGTGGGGCTGTTCCGCAAGTTTCACCTCTCGCCGGCCTTTGCCATCTATCTGCTCTTCTGCGGGGCCCTGCTGGCGATCATGGTCATTGACCTGTATCACCAGATCATCCCCGACGTGATCAGCCTGCCCGGGATCATCATCGGCTTTGCCTGCTCGGTTGTCAACCCCATGGTCAGCTGGCAGGAATCCGGCCTGGGCCTGCTCCTGGGCGGCGGGGTCCTCTACAGCATCGCGGCCGGCTATTACCTGATCACCAAGCGGGACGGCATGGGCGGCGGCGACATCAAGCTGTTGGCGATGATCGGCGCCTTCCTCGGCTGGCAGAGTCTGTTCTTCGTGATCTTCGCCAGTTCCCTGGTCGGGGCCGTGGTCGGGATCGGGGCGATGTTCAAGCAGAAAAAAGGCGGCCAGACCGTGATCCCCTTTGGTCCCTTCCTGGCCGGCGCAGCGCTCTTTTATCTCTTTTACGCCGAGCGGATCGACGCCTTGCTCCGCTGGTATTTTCTCCCAGCCGGCTGAGGGTTGACAGCCCCGTAAAAACTCCGATGTTACCGCGGTGAATATCTTTTTTTACAATTTCATCAAGGATCCACCATGGGAAAAAACGGCCTGATTATTCTCTACACCGGCAACGGCAAGGGTAAAACAACCGCTGCCCTGGGCCAGGCCCTGCGGGCCGCCGGACAGGGGCTCAAGGTATGCATCATCCAGTTCATCAAGGGCCGGGACGATACCGGCGAGGTGCGGGCCCTGGCCCGCCTTGGCGATATGATCGAACTGCATACCATGGGCAGCGGTTTTACCTGGGCGGCCAAGGATCCCGGGGAACCGAAAAAGGCGGCCATTGCCGGCTGGGCCCTGGCCCGGAAAAAAATCATGAGCAATCACTACGATCTGGTGATCCTCGACGAGTTCACCTATGCCCTCAACTTTGACTATCTCGCTGAACCGGAGGTGCTGGCCGCGTTCAAGGAGCGGCCCCGTAAACTTCATCTGCTGATCACCGGCCGGGATGCCGGCGAGCAGCTGCTGGCCGCCGCCGACCTGGTCACCGAGATGCGGGAGATCAAACACCCCTTTCAACAGGGAGAAAGGGGTCGCCGGGGTATTGAGTTCTGAAGGCAGACAGCCGTGATTGATCCGCCCGGATCAGGGGGTGGACAGATCGGTACGCAGGGTAAGGGAGGCGAGCGGGGTCCGCTGTTGCAGGGCCGTGCCGATTTCCCGGCCAAGCCGCAGGGCTTCGCCCATCTGCGGCTTGGAGTGGCCGAATTTTTTATAATACCGGCCGATGAAACGGGACCGCTCCGGCCTTTTGCCGGCCAGTTTCAGGAACACCCCCACCGTGCGCCAGGGCTCGGCAAGGGGATGGGAGAAGACCAGAAAGTTGGGGATCCGGGCCCCGCATTTAACCAGCTTTGCCCTGAGCCCGTACCAGTGCATCCGCCAGTAGCCGCGGCAGGATATCAACGGCAGCACGGTTTTACCGGACAGAATCCGCCGGCCGTCACGGTCAAGCATGGCCAGGATCGGGCCGCTGGGGTTATAGGACCAGGTGGGGCCGCCGACAATGACCAGGTCATAGTCATCCTCCACTGCCGGCGAAAGGGGCTGAATTTCCACCCGCGGGCGGAACAGGGTGACGATCATCTTCTTGATGGTGGCCCCCACCGTGCCGATGGGAAAACGCAACGGGGTAACCGGCCGCAGCTTTTCCATCACCACCTCGACCCCCTGGTCCCGCAGGCCCAAGGCCAGCCGCGAAATGAGACTCAGGGTCTGACCGCTGAACGAGTAGAACACGATCAGGACCCGTGGCTTGCGTGTCGTAAGGCCGTTCCCCATCTGCTTGTCTGTTTTCATTCAGGGCCTGTTCGTTATCCAAAATATATCACCGGGCAGGTGCCGGGCCGGTTCCTCATCCGCAATGCACCACCAACCTAGTCGAAATCCGTGCAAAAAAAAAGCCCTCGACACGTCGAGGGCTTTCTTTACTGAAAATAACCGCGCGGATTAAACGATCAGTTCTTCTTCCCTGACCGCCAGGGCGATTTTGTACAGCACGGTCAGGATAAAGAAACCGGTGGCCCATATCCCCAGGGTAATCAACACCTCGCCAAAGGTGAGATAGTATGGGGTGATCTCCTCCAGGGGATTGGGGACAAATCCGCCGATTACCAGGCCGATACCCTTATCGATCCACAGGGAGAAGAAAATCATGACACAGGCCAGGGCCAGGAACCCTTCCTTCAGTTTGAAGTAGGGCACCAGCAGCATCACAATGGCGGAGATCCCCAGGACCACCGAGGTCCACATCCAGGGCACCAGTTGATGATGGCCGCGCAGGCCGAAGAAGAGGTAGTTCAGGGTATCCATGTGGCCGGGGATGTTGCTGTAATAGGAGGTGAAGAACTCAAGCAGCACAAAGAAGACATTGATCAGGGCCGCATAGGCGATAATGGTGACCAGTTTCTGGATCGCCTCCTGGCCGGCATCGAATTTGCTCACCCGTTTGATGACCAGGCAGAGCAGGATCAACAGGGCCGGGCCGGCGGCAAAGGCCGAGGCGAGAAAACGGGGGGCCAGGATGGCGGTCAGCCAGAAATGGCGGCCCGGCAGACCGGCGTACAGAAAGGCGGTAACCGTATGGATACTAACAGCCCAGGGAATGGAGATGTAGATAAAGGGCTTGATCCATTTGGGCGGCGGCATTTCTTTTTTATTGGCGGTGAGCACCACCCAGCCGACAAAGATATTGAGGAAGAGGTAGACGTTCAAGACGATCATGTCCCAGAACAGGATCGAGTGGGGCGTCGGGTGGAGGAGCACGTTCAAGGCCCGGAGCGGCTGGCCGAGGTCGACCATGATGAACATCAGACACATCGAAACCGAGGCCACGGCCAGGAATTCACCAAGGATGGTGATCTTGCCGAAGACCTTATAGTTATGCAGATAGTAGGGCAGGACCACCATCACCCCGGAGGCGGCCACCCCGACCAGAAAGGTAAACTGGGCAATGTATACCCCCCAGGACACGTCACGGCTCATTCCGGTGTAGCCAAGGCCATAGTTGTACTGCTGGATATAGGAGAGGCCACCGATGCCCATCAGGGCGAGGAGAAAGGCCATCCACACCTTGTATCTACTGCTTCCTACCAGTGCTTTCTCTAACATGACAACCTCACACTATGTAAAAGATCGAGGGTTTGGTACCCAGTTCCGGTTTCCGCTGAATGGTGAAAGTCGAGGCCAGCACCTTTCTGATTTCGGAATGGGGATCATTCAGATCACCGAAGATCATGGCGCCGCTGTTCCCGGCTTCTTCAACGCATTTGGGCATCTTCCCCTTGGCCAGCCGCTCCACGCAGAGGTTGCATTTCTCGACCACCCCGCGCATCCGGGTCGGGAAATCCTTGTTCAGATGCTTACGTTCGATGAAGTAACGGCCGGTCTTGTCATCCTTACCCCGCGGGTCGCGCCAGTTGAAACTCCGCGAACCGTACGGACAGGCGGCCATGCAGAACCGGCAGCCGATGCACCGATGGTAGTCCATGGCAACAATTCCGTCGGGCCGTTTAAAAGTGGCCTTGGTCGGACAGGCCCGGACGCAGGGGGGGTTGTCGCAGTGATTGCACAACACCATATATTTTCTGTGATGCACCTCATCGCTGCGCAGGTTATGGCTCTTGCTGGTAAAGGCATTGGCATAGCCGGTCTCCCAGATCCACTTGATCTCATCCTTTTTATTCCGGAAGTCAGGAACATTGTGGATCCGGTGGCAGGCATTGATGCATTTCTGCGCCAGCCCCTGGTCTTTGGCAAATACCCGGGTGTCAATCACGAATCCATACCGCCTGCCGACAGGGGCCGCAACTCCGTGGCCGGTCTCTTCTTCAGCTCCTCCCGAAGCAAAGGAAGAAGCGGGCACCTCCCCTTTCAGTAATACCTGGAGAGCAGCAGGAGCGCCAATGCCCGCGATGGTCGAAATCCCGGCGATCTTTAGAAAATCCCTTCTCTTCATGTCCATTACAAGTTCTCCTTAGGCGGGAAGTGGCAATCCCAGCAATAAGGTTTTACTGCTGCATATTGATGACACTCATCACAGAATTTCTTCTTATCACTATGGCACTTCATGCAGCCCAGCATCAGGCTTTTTTCATACTTCTCGCCGGCCGCGGTAACCTCGGTGCGGTCGCCGTCGCGCAGGACCGTGTCCCGCCACTGGTTGAGCAGCACCATGTGGCTGGTGCGCATGAAGTGGGTATCCTTGACGCATGCCGTTTTCCCGGCCGGTTTTTCCAGTTTCGGTGCAGGGCCGGCATTACCGGAATTGTACCAAAGCGGGAAAGTCATCAGGCCGACAAAGATAATGAGCCCGGGAACAATTTTTCCTCCATCGTACATTGTATCAGCCCTCCATCCCTGGCAGAGGTTCAAAGCGCAGATCGGTCTCGCGCTCTTTTTCGCCATCCATAATCAGTGCGTTGCCCACCAGTTCGGACACCCCGCACACCCCGACATTGGGGTTCCAGTACTGCATCAGGGCGAGAAGCGTGGCCCGGTCGATGGCGCAGACACAGGAGAGCATGTTGACCCCGAACCTCTCTTCCACGTATTTGACCGCATTGGCCCGCGGCAGGCCGCCCCGCATCCGCAGCTCCATGATCTCGCCGGTATTCAGCCCGGTGCCGCTGCCGCAGCAGAAGGTCTGCTCGCGGATGCAATTTTCCGGCATCTCATAGAAATTATTGCAGACATTCTTCAGAATGTAGCGGGGCTCATCAATAAGGCCCATGCCCCGGGCCGGGTTGCAGGAGTCATGGAAGGTGACGATCCGGTTATCGTTGCGGCTCGGATCGAGCTTGAGCTTGTTATGCTTGATCAGATCGGCGGTGAACTCGCTGATGTGGACCATTTTCAGGGAGGCGGCGTTGTCAAAACGGGTCCCGGTAATCGGCGACACCGGCACCTCCATCTTGGATCCCTGGAGTTCGTGGTTCATGGTATCCATGTACTGATGGACAACCCGCCACATATGGCCGCACTCGCCGCCGAGGATCCACTTGACGCCGAGCCGGTCGGCCTCGGCAAACATTTTGCCGTTCAGTTTCTTCATCAATTCGTTGTTGGTGAACGAGCCGAAGTTACCGCCCTCGGAGGCATAGGTGCTGATGGTGTAATCCAGGCCGATATGATCGAACAGGAGCAGATAGCCCATGAAGGTGAAGATGCCCGGATCGGCAAACACGTCGGCCGAGGGGATGACAAAAAGGATTTCAGCGCCCTTGCGATTGAAGTTCAGGCTCTTGATACGAATTCCGGTTGCCTCCTCGACATCATCGATCAGGTACTCGGCGTTCTCCTTAAAGGTGTGGGGCTGCAGGCCCAGGTGGTTGCCGGTCCGGTTGGAGTTGGCGGCCGGCTCCAGGATCCAGTTGGTTCCGACCCCGACCAGATGGAGCAATTCCCTGGCCATCATGGTGATCTCGGCGGTATCAATGCCATAGGGGCAGAACACCGAGCAGCGCCGACATTCGGTGCATTGATAGAAGTACATGAACCACTCTTTCAATACCGCGAAGGTCATCGGCCGGGCATTGGCGACCCGGCCGAGAACCTTGCCGAACTTGGTAAAGTCGTTGCGGTACACCGAGCGGATCAGTTCGGCGCGGAGCACCGGCATGTTCTTGGGATCGCCGGTGCCAAGGAAGAAGTGACACTTGTCAGCGCAGGCGCCGCACCGGACACAACAATCCATGAAGATCTTAAAGGAACGGAACTTGTCCAGCCGGGCCCGCATCCCCTCAAAGATTATCTGCTCCCAGTTGTCCGGGAGCTTCCAATCGTCGCTCTCGACCTCCCACTCCCGGGGTACGCCGAAGAGGTGTCCCTTCAGGTTCTTGTCGAGATACTCAACGATGCTCTTCTTGGCGGGGTAGCAGTAATTACCCGGCTTGAAGGTCACCGGGGTGTCCATCCAGTGCTTCCTGGGGATGGCCCCGGTCATCATTGACGGTTCAGTCGCTACACTAACCCCTAGTTCGTCTGCTTTTGGATCTGCCATTTGTCAAATTCCTTCTCAGCTGGTGTTTCGGCTTCCTGCTCAACTGTTTATGTCACGATGCTTTGTCTTCCGTTTCCGGAGGAGCTGGCGGCAATTCCTTTTCAACCGGCAATCCGGCATTCACCATGAACTCGCGGAACTCATCCTCGTACCCGGCATAGGAATGGGGCTTGATGGAGAGATCGTTCCAGGGATTGATATGCCGTACCTGCCGGCTGTTGTTGGCCAGGTTCCGGGTGGGACTCAGGAACACGCCGCCCAGGTGCATCAACTTGCTATACGGAAAGTAGACCATCAGAACGCAGACCAGGAACAGATGGGTAAAGAAAAGCGGGTGGATATTTGCAGCCATTTTGGGTGAAAAGGTGGCCAGCCCCAGGGCGAGGTCCTTGATCGAAACCACGTCAACCCGGACGAAGTAGCGCATCAGGATCCCGGTGGCGGCAATGGCGAAAATCAGAAACAGGGGGAAGTAGTCGGCGGCAAAGGAGATGTAACGGACCCTGGCATTGACCAGCCGCCGGAGAAAGAGAAAGGTCACTGCGCCGATAAAGAGCAGATCGGTCAGGTAGAGGGTGGGCGCTCCGATCTGCAACAGGCCGTCGGCAAACTCGATGCCGTGCAAGAAACCGGGAACCGGGTTGACGAACAGCCGCATGTGGCGGATGACGATGACCAGGAAGCTGTAATGGAAGGTCAGTCCGGCGATCCACAGCCACTTGCTGGACTCGTGGGTCAGTTTCGGACCACCGTGGATCTCGGCCTTGGTGTTGCGGAACAGAGAGCGAAACAGGAATATCTC
>JAKITW010000009.1 GCA_021647905.1 Desulfobacterales bacterium
GACTTCATTCCCCCGGGGTGAATATCTCTTCCTTGACAGACGGCTCCGCGTCCGGTTCCAGTGGCTGCGGACCGGGAAGCAGTGGTTTTTCTTCGGTCTGTTCCTCCTCCAGATCAGCAAAGGTGTCCAGATAGAGTCCGGCCAGGCAGCCGACCTGGAGCGGCGGCAGGAGGATTTTCAACAGGTTGAGCAGCGGCAGCATGGTGCTGAGCAGGTTCAGAAGCATGGCCGGGATAAAGGTGATCATCAGGAGAAAGGCCAGGTGGATGAAAAAACCCTTCTGTTTCACCTGTTGCCGGCTGAGCCGCATTGCATCGTCCAGGCGCATTTTCCGGTCAGCCATCAGCGGCAGGGTGTAGATCCACCAGGTGGCAAAGATCAGGCCCGGGACAATGAGCAGAAAAAGCCCGGTGACAATGAGCAGGATCACCCCGAAGTAGGGGAACAGCCCGGCAAAGCGTTTGAATCCGGAAAAGAGGTCCTTGAACGCGGGCGGCCGCTCGTCTCGCAGGTAGAGGATGACCATCAGCAGATAGCCGGCGAACAGGGGTCCGGCCAGCAGGCTGAGCGAGACCAGATTCAGGATCTGGATCAGCAGCCCGCCCAGGATCATCAGCAGCGGGTGTTTGATGGTAATGCTGCAGGCGTCCTTCAGGTAGCGCTGAATGTCCATGGTCGGTCCCGTGGGGTGATGGTTGTCCGTCATTGCCTATCTCTGCAGGAGCCGGGCCATGTCCTTGGCAAAATAGGTCAGTATGATGTCGGCCCCGGCCCGTTTGATGCTCAACAGGGTCTCTTCCATCACCCGGGCCTCGTCGATCCAGTTGTTGGCCGCCGCCGCCTTGATCATGGCGTATTCGCCGCTCACCTGGTAGGCGGCCACCGGCAGGTCGAACTCCTCGCGCAGCCGCTGGATGATGTCAAGATAGGCCAGCGCCGGTTTGACCATCAGGATGTCCGCCCCTTCTTCCACATCCAGGGTGGCCTCGCGCAGGGCCTCGCAGGCATTGGCCGGATCCATCTGGTAGCCGCGCCGGTCGCCGTGCCGGGGGGCGCAGTCAGCCGCGTCCCGGAACGGTCCGTAAAAGGCGGAGGCGTATTTAACCGCATATGACATGATCGGGATCTCGGCGAAATCGTTTTCATCGAGAATGGCCCGGATCTCGCCGACCCGGCCGTCCATCATGTCCGAGGGGGCCACCATGTCGGCCCCGGCCCGGGCGTGGGACAGGGCGGTCCGGGCCAGGATCTCCAGGGTGGTGTCGTTGTCCACCCGGTTCTTGATGATCACCCCGCAGTGGCCGTGGGAGGTGTACTCGCAGAGGCAGACATCGGTGACCACCAGCAGTTCCGGGGCCTTATTCTTCAGTTCCCTGATCGCCCGCTGGATGATCCCGTCCTTGGCGTGGGCCCCGGAGCCCATTGAATCCTTTTTGTCGGGCAGCCCGAACAGGATCACCGTATTGACCCCCAGGCCCAGGCATTCCTTGGCCTCCCCGGCCAACTGGTCCACGGTTATCCGGTCGATGCCGGGCATGGAGGGAATCGGCTCGCGCTTGCCCCTGCCCTCCATCACAAAGAGCGGGTAGATGAACTGGGCCGGTGAGAGAAGGGTCTCGCGGATCAGGGACCGGAGGGATTCGTTCCGCCGCAGCCGGCGCGGTCGATATTCTGGAAACATCATTGCTGTTCTCCTTGTGGCTGAAAATGGTTCAATAGCTGACAATATAACTTAACATCGCAGAATATCGAAGTGTTCCGTTCTGCTTCCGAGATTTGTTGTTCTAAATTCTGAATTCTCTCTTATACCGGCGCCAGGGGTAGTTCGATGGTGAACACGGCGCCGGTGGGCTCGTTGTCGCGCACCCGGATATAGCCGTCATGGTCCGCCACCACCGTGCTGGCAATGGCCAGGCCGAGGCCGGTGCCGGTTTTTTTGGTGGAAAAATAGGGCTCGAACAGCCGGGGCTTGTCCTGGTCGCGCACCCCGGGGCCGTTGTCCCGGACCTCGATAAAAACCGCCTTCCCGGCCGTATCGCAACTGAGCCGGATCTCGATTCGCCCGCCGTCCGGGAGCACTGCCACCGCATTGTCCAACAGGTTGATCAGGACCCGTTTCATCTGTTTGCGGTCAAAGGGGAACAGCGGAACCTCCCCGGTCGCCTGGAAGATGAACTCGATCTCAGCGTGCGCCTCCCCGTAGAGAACCAATACCTCCCTGACCATGTCCGCCAGATTGTTGAGCGTTTTTTCCACTGCCGGCATCCGGGCGAAGCTGGAAAATTCGCTGACCAGTCTTTTGAGTTCATCGACCTGGTTGATGATGGTCCGGGTGCAGAGATCGAAAACCTCGCTGTCCTCCCCGAGTCGTTCCATGTATTTTTTCCGGAGGCGCTGGGCCGAGAGTTGAATCGGGGTAAGGGGGTTCTTGACCTCGTGGGCGATCCGGCGGGCCACCTCCCGCCAGGCTGCCATTCGTTGCGCCTTTTCAAGTTGGGTGAGGTTGTCGAATACCAGCACCATACCCTGGGGGTTCTGATTTTCGTCGGTCAGTTTGGTGAAGTTGACCAGCAGGGAGAAGACCTCGTCCCGGACCGTCAGCCGGATGGGCCGCTGGATGGACTTTTTGCCTGATTCGGTCAACTCCTTGAGAAAGCCGGTGAGGATCTCCAGGTGCGCGGGATCAAGCACGGTGCGGTAGTCCTGGTTGAGGTAATGTTTCTTGTCAATTCCCAGCAGTTCCTCGGCAAAGCGGTTGATGGTGGTGATTCGTCCGGACTCGTCAAGGGAGATCACCCCGGCGGCCACGTTCTGGAGAATGGTCTCGGTGTACTGCCGCCGGTTGTCCAGCTCCAGGTTGCTCTCCCGCAGGGCCCGGTTGGCCGCCTCCAGTTGCCGGCTGCCGGTGGCCAGGTCCCGGGTCATCATGTTGAACGAGTCGACCAGGAGCCCCATTTCGTCATCAGCCTCTTTTTCGAGAACAAAATCAAGCTCGCCCTCGGCAACCCGCTTGAGGGCTCCGGCAAGTTTGCCGATGGGGCCGGTGAGCCCCTGGGCCACATAAAAGCCGAACCAGACCGCACTGAAGATGATCAGCAGGGTAACAATCAGCAGCATCACCAACAGACTGGTCTTGATCGGGTTCTTGAGGAGCATCAACTGGCGGTAGCCCTCGATGCCCCTGGAGATGACGTTCATCCGTTCCAGTTGGTCGTTGCCGATCAGAAAGGAGGTGACCAGGAGAAAGGGGGTGTTGTTGTTGCCGTTGATGAGTACCGGGGTCACGCCGCGGACCAGTTCGCCGGCCGGGATCCGCTGGATGGCGATCTGGTCATGCTCACCGTTCAATGCCAGCCGGAACAGCTCGGGCGGGAACTCGGGAAGCTGGATGCCGTCGAGCTGTTCGCCCAACACCCTGACCACCGGTTTGCGCTGGTCGGTGAACAGCTCCAACCCCTCCAGCCCCTGGGCCGCCAGGGTGTTGTTAAAAAAGGAGTCCAGATCCTTAAGCTGGGCGGGCCGGTAGGGGCGGGCGGCCAGCCGGGCGGCAAGGGCCTGGCCCTGGCGGTTTACCCGGCGGCGCGCCTCCTGGTAGATGTCCTTGGCAACGTTAAGGGATTCCTGCAGGGATTGCTCCACCGTGGAGTTGAACCAGTAGTCCATGCTGGTGGAGACGAACTGGAGGGCGATGAAAAAGAGCAGGGCCGTGGGGATCAGGGACAGGGAGACAAAGGAGATGACCAGCTTGGTCCGTAGTTTTGCCCCCAGAATCCGCTGCCGGCGCTGGAAGATAAGTTCAACCAGGCTGCGGAGGACGAGAAAGATTATCAGCAGCAGCAGCAGGACATTGATGTTGATCAGGACAAAGACGAGAACGTTGCCGCTTACCGGGAAGGGAATTTCGCCCAGTTGCGAGACCCTGGTCTCAAGGATGGTCAGGCCGAGAATAAGGCAGAGGCAGATCAGGATGACCTGCCGGATCCGCTGTTTTTTGCGGGCCTGTTGTTCTCTGGAAACTGCCATGAAAGCTCCGGGTCGGTTTCGAGTGGTTCGCCTATCAGGTCTCAGGGGCCCTGCCCGGCTTTACCGGACATGGCGGCCGGGCCGTTCAGTAGCTGAACTCCAGGCTGTGCCAACTGGTTTCAAAATCCCATAACGAGGAAAAGGGAATAAGATAATGAAAGTACAAGGGCAGTGTTTTTTTGGCAAGTTTGGCCTTGATCCGGAGACGGTAGGCAGTGTCCGGGACGAGTTGCTTCAGGGTGATTACCCGGAATCCGTTGACCTCGGCCATCTGCTTCTGGGCGGGCAGCAGGGCGGTGGTAACGATTTCCTGGTTCCGTTCGCTCAGGACGATCCGGTATTCTTCCTTCAGGTTGTCGTAGGTCAGGGTATGGTTGAAGGTGTGGGTGGTTATCTTCCGGTCGGGCCAGCCCCTGTTGATCCGGTACAGCTCCACATAAAAGGTGAAGGTGGCCGGGATGCCGTTATGGATGCCGGCGACGATTTCATCGGTAAAGCAGTTCTTGACAGTGAAAAAAAGAAGCAGTTCGGTGTCGGAGTTGGCAACGGTTATTTCGCTTATGGTCGCCTTCCCGGCCAGGAGCGGCCGGGGCAGGGCAAAGAGGACGATGAACCCAAGCAGGAGAGAGAGGAATGGGCGTTTGAGGTTTGTCATGGTGTCGTGGGTTGAGGGGTAAACGCTTGCAGGGCTGGGGGCAACCCGGAGTCCGGCGGCTTACCCTGTGAGTGGTTACATTGAGGGAGATCATGGTGCTTCATCATCGTGCGGCCATATATTTACTCGAAATTCACGGTGTTGTCCATGGAGGATCTGGGGACCGCGGGGCCGGCAACAGGGAGCGGCGGATTTTTGGTTGACACCCGGCTCCGCCAGGCTTATCGTAAGTTTACGATGAAAAGACAGCCCTTGACGGAAACAGGTCCGGATCCCGATGCCTTTGCCCGGTTATGCAAGGCCTTGGCCCATCCGGTCAGGATCAAAATCGTACAGTATCTCAAGGGGATGGATCGGTGCCAGTGCGGACGGCTTGTCGAGTTGCTCCCCCTTGCCCAGTCCACGGTCAGCCAGCACCTGCGATCACTGAAACGGGCGGGGTTGATCCGGGGCCAGGTGGAAGGCCCCCGTACCTGCTACTGCCTTGACCATGAGATGCTTGCGGAATTTTTACGGATGGCGGCCCGGTTGACAGGCTGAACAGCGGAAGAAACAAGAGAGAAACATGGAACTGAAACATGTAGACAACGATGCCGAACCTTGTTGCGCCGGCTCGTCCGGTGAAGGGTCCTGCGGGCCCCGGCCGCTCACCGGCCTGCCGATGGCCTCCGGACCGGTGGAGGATGATGAACCCTGCTGCGGGCCGCCCCCGGGGCCGCCGAGCAGTCCCCATGAACGGCCGGGCTACCAACTCTGCGGGTTTGTCCGCGGATTTCGTGACACGCCCATGGGACCGGTGCCCCTGGTCCGGACCAGGCTCAACCCGGCCGATCGGTTGGCAACCATCGGGGCCCGGCTCAATATCGGCCGCAACGATTACCGGGTGGCGCCGGGACTGTACGGGGTGGGGAGCCCGGATCCGGATTCGCCGGTGCTGGTCACGGCCAACTACAAGCTCAGCTTTGACACGCTGCGCCGCGAGCTTGACGATGTCAACGCCTGGATCCTGGTTCTCGATACCCGGGGGATCAATGTCTGGTGCGCGGCCGGCAAGGGTACCCTGTCCACTGCCGAGGTGATCGCCAGGGTGAAGTCGGTGGGGCTGGAGCGGATCGTTCGTCATCGCCGGCTTATCCTGCCGCAGCTGGGCGCCACCGGAATCGCGGCCCATAAGCTCAAAAAAGGCTGCGGGTTCGAGGCGGTCTGGGGACCGGTCCAGGCCCGGGATATTAAAAAGTTTCTCAACAACGGGCTCAAGGCCGATCCAGCCATGCGGCAGGTGACCTTCACCCTGGCGGAACGGCTGCTCCTGGTCCCAGTGGAAATCTCCCTGGTATTGAAACCCAGCCTGTGGGTTCTGCTGGCCGTTCTTATCCTGTCCGGGATCGGGCACGGCCTGTTTTCCGTTGCCGCCGTGTGGCAGCGTGGTCCGATTGCCGCGGCCGCCTATCTGAGCGGGATAGTTGCCGGCGCGGTGGCGGTGCCGGCCCTGTTGCCCTGGCTTCCCGGCCGGGCCTTTTACATCAAGGGCCTGATGACCGGTCTGACCGGCGGCGCGCTGGTCGTTTTTTTCAACTGGTCCGGGATCAGGGGCCTGGAGGCCGCGGCCCTGATATTATTGGCCATGGCGGCCAGTTCCTATACAGCGATGAATTTTACCGGGGCCACCCCCTATACCTCGCCGACCGGCGTGGAAAAGGAGATGCGCCAGGGGATCCCGGTGCAGATCCTGGCCCTGTTCGTTGCTGCCGCGGCCTGGGTCGGGTCCCGGTTTATTGCATAGGAGAATGATATGGAATCATTACGGTATCTGCCCGGGGTGACCACCCTGCAATTCAATGAGGATGCCTGCGTCGGCTGCGGGATGTGTACCAAGGTCTGCCCGCACGGGGTGTTTGCCATGGAGGGACGTAAGGCGCGGCTCCGGGACCGGGACGGCTGCATGGAGTGCGGGGCCTGCGCCACCAACTGCGCGGTGGGGGCCATCTCCGTGACTCCGGGGGTGGGCTGCGCCTCCTATATCATCCAGACCTGGCTCAAGGGCAGGGAAAAGGCGGAATGTACCTGCTGTTGATGACAGAAGACAGAGGACAGAGGACTGAGGACTGAGGACTGAGGACAGAAGACAGAGGACAGAGGACTGAGGACTGAGGACTGAGGACTGAGGACTGAGGACTGAGGACTGAGGACTGAGGGCTGAGGACAGAGGACTGAGGACGGAGGGCGGAGGACGGAGGACTGAGGACTGAGGGCGGAGGACTGAGGACTGAGGGCGGAGGATAGAGGACTGAGGACTGAAGGCGGAGGCCTGAGGACGGAAAACATGCGGCAGTTAGAGAGTACGGTTATTACCGCGGCGGTTAAGAAGCTGGCCATGGAGGCGGGTTTTCACCTGGAACCGGATATCCTCGACGCCCTGGTGGCGGCCCGGGACCGGGAGACTTCACCGCTGGCCAGGGACGCCCTGGAGGTCCTGATCCTCAATGCTGATATTGCTTCCCGCGAGCAGATCCCGGTCTGCCAGGATACCGGCGTGGCAGTGGTCTTTGTCCGGCTCGGCCAGGAGGTCCGGGTGCGGGGCGATCTCGGCGCCGCGATCCAGGAAGGGGTGCGGGCCGGGTATGAGGAGGGTTATCTGCGCAAATCGGTGTGCGACCCGATGACCCGGCAAAACACCAATACAAACATCCCGGCGGTGATTCATTACGAGATCGTGGCCGGTGATACGCTCTGGATCGGTTTTCTGCCCAAGGGCTGCGGCAGCGAAAACATGAGCGGCCTGGTCATGCTGCCGCCCTCGGCCGGGCTGGAGGGAGTGGTCGATTATGTGGTGGAGCGGGTCAAGGCAGCCGGCTCCAATCCCTGCCCGCCGGTGCTGGTCGGGGTCGGCATGGGCGGCACCTTTGAGATGGCGGCCCTGTTGGCCAAGAAGTCCCTGCTCCGGCCCCTGGGCCGGGCCAACCCCCGGACCGAGGTGGCGGAACTGGAACAGGAGATCCTGGCCCGGATCAACAGGGAGGGCCAGGGCGTCCAGGGCTGGGGCGGCAACAACACCGCCCTGGCCGTGCACATGGATACCTATCCCACCCATATCGCCAGCTTGCCGGTGGCGGTCAATATCCAGTGCCATGCGCACCGTCATAAAGAAATTGAACTCTAGCAGGTGAACCGTCATGTCCTTAATGCGCGGCCGGCCGGCCCTGTCCGAAAATGTCAAGCAGATCCAGGTACCGTTTGCAGCCGGGGTACTTGCCACCCTGAAGGCCGGTGATCTGGTCAGCCTGACCGGTTATTTCTATACCGGCCGGGACCAGACCCACCGCCGGCTCTGCGCCCTGCTCGATCAGGGCGAGCCGTTGCCCGTGGACCTGGGCGGCCAGCTCCTTTATTATGTCGGCCCGAGCCCGGCCCGGCCCGGCCGGGTGATCGGCGCGGCCGGGCCGACCACCAGTTACCGGATGGATCCCTATACCCCGCGGCTGCTCGAACTGGGACTGGCCGCCACCATGGGCAAGGGGGCCCGTTCCCGGCCGGTGCGCGAGGCAATGGTCAAGCACGGGGCCGTCTATCTGGCCGCCGTCGGCGGGGCCGGGGCCTATCTGGCCCGCTGCATCCGCAAATGCGAGTTGGTGGCCTTTGAAGATGCCGGGCCCGAGGCCATGTTCCGTTTCGAGGTGGAGAACTTCCCGGCCGTGGTGATCAACGACCTGGCCGGCAACGACTATTATGAAATGGTGGCCAGGGGTAAGCGATCACCGGGCATTGAACCCGGAGTCTCGCAGGCTCGCTTCCCTGCTTTGTCATCGGCAGGTTCGCATACCGATGTATAGCCCACCTGGCGATGCCTTGCATCTCCGGCACCCTGTGTCTTACAGGGCAAGGAGTGTACTCGACAGGTGGTCGCGCCATCCTGTGAGCACACGAAAGGAGCCTGAATGTATACCCCGATTATCGGAACCCTGGGATTCGTGGTGTCACCCGATAAAAAGCAGGTCCTGCTGGTACACCGGAACCGGCGGCCGGACGACCAGCATCTGGGCAAGTTCAACGGCCTGGGCGGCAAGATGCTGGCCGATGAGGATGTGTTTACCTGCATGGAGCGGGAGATCCGGGAGGAGGCCGGGATCGAGTGCATTGATATTTCCCTGCGCGGCACCATCAACTGGCCCGGTTTCGGGCCCGGCGGCGAGGACTGGCTGGGGTTCATCTTCCGGATAGACCGGTTTCGCGGCGTCCCTTTTGCGGAGAACCAAGAGGGCGAGCTTCTCTGGAAGCCCATTGCCGGGCTGAATGAACTGCCGATGTGGGAAGGGGACCGCTGTTTCCTGCCCCTGGTTTTTGACGATCATCCCGGGATTTTTCATGGCTACATGCCCTATGCGCAGGGGCGTCTCAAGGGCTGGTCATGTGTGCGGCGGTAAGCCGTTCCGGTTGCGCCACCCCGAGACAAACCGCTTGCGTTGTCCCTGCGGCCAGATTATAGTTTTTAAAAACTGGGAAATACCGCTTGGCTACGAGTTCCTTCGGCCGTCCGCCAGGGTTCGGGGCCGCCGGCCCCGTGTTTTAAACAGCGGCGTGGAGTTGGGACAGGAGATCAAGGAGACGGGACGAATCATGGGGCATGAAGAGAAACTCGCCAGGCTGGAGCAGGTTGTTACCCGGATGCTGGCCAGCTATGATACGCTGAAGGCCGAACATAACGAGTTGCAGGCCCGCCTGCGGGAGAGTGAACAGAGTAACCGCGAACTGCAGGAGCAGGTGGAGGGCCTGCGCAATGACCGGGAGATGATGCACGGCCGGGTCACCACCCTGATCGACAAGGTCATGGATTGGGAAAAGGAACAGCAAGGCGGACCAGGGCAGGGCGATGCGGACCCGGCCGCTGGCAACGACCAACCTGTTGAGGACAGCATGCCGATTTTTTCCATGGGCGCTTCCCAGGGAGGCGAATCACCGGCAGGCCAGTGACTTCAGGAAGAAAGTCCGGCGCGGGCCGCTCTTTTGGCGCCGGACCGATCAGGTAGTGCGAGGGCAGGGGGTATCCTTGGAACGGCTGGTCAAATTTGAGGTGCTCGGACAGGAATACCCGTTGTATACCGATGCCCCGGAGGAGGACCTTGAAGAGATCCTTCAACTGGTCAGGATGCAGATCGAGGGGCAGCAGGGTCAGGCCTCCACCAGTCTGCTGCCCACCAGCAAGGCAGCGGTGCTGACCAGCCTGAACATGGCCGGCAAGTATGTGAGCCTGAAACGGGAGTTCGAGCAGTATAAACAGGCGATGGCCCGGCATATGGAACGGCTGAGCAGCAAGATAGAGGTGATTCTGCCCCGGGATGATACGTAACAAGGGCCTTTGCGGCCCGATTGATTTTGTTCTTTGGCTTTCCCGCAGGGCCGGTGCGATACCGGCCGGGAAAAGGGGAGTACGACGAGATGGATTTCCCCTGCGCTGTTGGTGTCGGCTGAATGTTTAGAGCCAACTCTTAACAAAAGGGCTCCTCCGCTGTTCCGGGAGAGGAATCGGCCTTGTCAAGGCCAATTCCATCAATGGGATATGAGTTTTGCCCACCTAACTTGATTAGGTTCTGTAATTCCTTCCGGCACGGCAGGGTGGGGGATTTTCATTACATGAAAAACGCACTGTTCCCGTATTTGATCGCGGCATGGTGCTTTATAATATAGAGTAACGCGGAGTAGTTACGACTTTGGAAAGGGCAGGGGGAAACTGCAGATGATATCAACCCTGAGAAGTTCAGGTTCATATAGCGGCACGCTCGGCTTGCGGAGAGAATGGCAGCAGCAACGGCCTGCCGGGAATCTTGGTCGTCCCCCCCTTTTGGGTGCATGAGCGACGCTGATCGTAACCAGCTGTTTAGCGCGGCCGGTTTTGGCCGCTGTGGTCCTGGCCGATTGCGTCAATCAAAATCAGGAAAGCGAGCAGAACCCACCGTTGGCAATGATCGCCCGGCGCATTGACCTGTGACCGGCGGCCTGTCCGGTTCTCTCTGGTTCGGTTTCCGCCCCCCTCTTTTTCGTTCTTCGCGTTCCCCGGTTTTTTTTCAGATCTTGGTAGTGCTGTTGTTCGGTCGGGTTTTCCCGTCCGGTTCGATAGGGCCCGGAGTTGCCGGGTTTGCTTCGGGCCTGATGGGACGGCCCTGGCTGTTTATATAAAATCTCTCCTCTCTCCGGGATCGGATTGGCGGGCAGGGGGAAGGACGCAGGGGGGGTGCTCCGTGAATATCTTGCACGTTTCTACACAGATAGCATTGGTTTTACTGGTCGGCCTGTTGGTCGGCGGCGCGGTTGGTTATTATCTTCGCAAGCTGTTGGCCGAAGGACACCGGAAGAATATCGAGTTCCAGAGCCGGCAGTTGATCGAAAACGCCATCAGCGAGGCGGAACGGATCAAAAAAGAGGCCTCGCTGCAGACCCGGGACGAGGCGTTTCAGATCAAGCAGGCCCTGGAAAAGGATCTCCATGAGCACCGGGCCGAGGTGCTGGCCGAGGAGAAACGGCTGAGCAAGAAGCTGGACCAGATCGAGGCCAAGATCGATACCCTGGATAAACGGGAGACCGATCTGCTTCGCCGTGAACAGGTTCTTGTCAAGCAGGAAAAGGGGTTGGAACAGAACAGGAAGCAGATCGATGCCCTGATTGAAGAGCAGCGGCTCAAGCTGGAAACCATTGCCGGGATTACCCTGGACGAGGCCAAGCGGATGCTGATCGAGAGTATTGAGAGCGAGGCCAGGATGGAGGCCGGCAAGCAGCTGCTGAAGATAGAGAACGAGATGAAGATCCAGGCCGATCGCAAGGCCAAGAATATCCTGGCCCTGGCCATCTCCCGTTATGCCGGCGATTATGTGGCCGAGCGGACCGTGTCCGTGGTGTCCTTGCCCAGCGAGGACATGAAGGGCCGGATCATCGGCCGGGAAGGCCGCAATATCCGGGCCTTGGAGGCGGCCACCGGTATTGATATCATCATTGATGATACCCCGGAGGCGGTTATTCTCTCCGGATTCAACCCGGTCCGGCGCGAGGTGGCGCGACAGGCCCTGGAGCAGCTCATTGTCGACGGCCGGATTCATCCCGCCCGGATCGAGGAGGTGGTGGCCAAGGTTGCCAAGGAGCTGGAGGTGAGCATGCGCGAGGCCGGGGAACAGGTAACCTTTGATGTGGGGGTCCATGGCGTCCACCTGGAGGTGATCAAGCTGCTCGGCCGGTTGAAGTACCGGACCAGTTACGGCCAGAATGTGCTCCAGCATTCGGTGGAGGTGGCGTTCCTCTGCGGAATCATGGCCTCGGAGTTGGGCCTTGACGTGAAACAGGCCCGGAGGGCCGGGCTGCTCCATGATATCGGCAAGGCCGTGGATCATGAGGTGGAAGGGTCCCATGCCACCATTGGCGCCGACCTGGCCCGGAAGTACGGGGAGTCATCCGAGGTGGTGCATGCCATTGCCGCCCACCACGAGGACGTTGCCCCGGAAAGCGTGCTTGACGTGCTGGTCCAGTCGGCCGATGCCCTGTCCGGCGCCCGGCCGGGGGCCCGGAAGGAGATGCTTGAGACCTATGTCAAGCGATTGGAAGACCTTGAGCAGATCGCCAACCGCCATAGCGGGGTGGAAAAATCCTATGCGATCCAGGCCGGCCGCGACCTGCGGATCATCGTTGACAGCGGCAAGATATCCGACCAGGATGCCTTTCTGATGAGCCGGGAGGTGGCCAAGGAGATCGAGGGACGGCTGACCTATCCCGGCCAGATCAGGGTGACGGTGATTCGGGAGACCAGAGCGGTTGAGTACGCCAGATAAACGTCACAAGCACCACATTTTCGCACGATCGCTCCTGTCCGTATAGCTTAGCTTAGCTATAACGAACAGGAGCGCTTGCACGAACCTGCGGCACTTGTGCCGTTTACCAGCTTTGGGGCTAATGGTGTTGTAGAGTTACCTTGTGATTCAGCTACACGAACTGTTTTGTTTGTCTTCTTTTAACAACGAGGGTTTCCATAGAAAGATGAGTACCTCCATTGATGCCCAGATTGAACTGATTGAGCGGGGGGCGGTTGACGTCATTTCCCGGGAAGAGCTGAAGAAGAAACTGCGGCGTTTCCAGGAAACCGGGGTGCCCCTGAAGATCAAGGCCGGCTTTGACCCCACGGCCCCGGATCTCCATCTGGGCCATACGGTCCTGATCCAGAAAATGAAACATTTCCAGGAGCTTGGTCATGAGATTCTTTTTCTGATCGGTGATTTTACCGGGATGATCGGCGATCCCACCGGCAAATCCGAGACCCGGAAACCGCTCACCCGCGAAGATGTACAACAAAACGCCGAGACCTATAAGGAACAGATCTTTAAAATTCTCGACCCGGAACGGACCAGGGTGGTATTCAACAGCCAGTGGTTGAGTCGGTTGACTTCCGATGATTTTATCCGGTTGGCCTCGCAACTCACCGTGGCCCGGATGCTGGAACGGGAGGACTTCAAGGTTCGTTTTGAAAACCAGCGGCCGATCAGTATCCATGAGTTTCTCTACCCCCTGATCCAGGGGTATGACTCGGTGGCGATCAAGGCGGACGTGGAACTGGGCGGCACGGATCAGCTTTTCAACCTGTTGATGGGCCGTGATCTGCAGCGCGCCTGGGGACAGGAGCCCCAGGTGGTCATCACCATGCCGTTGCTGGAAGGGTTGGACGGGGTGGACAAGATGAGCAAGTCACTGGGCAACTATATCGGGATCAACGAACCGGCCGATGCTATCTACGGCAAGGTGTTGAGCCTTTCCGATACCTTGATGTTCCGGTATTACCAGTTGTTGAGCGACCTGAGCAGCCGGGAGATTGACTCCCTGGCCCGGGAGATGGAACAGGGGGACGTTCATCCCAAGGCGGTCAAGCAGCAACTGGCCAGGGAACTGGTCGCCCGCTTTCACGGCGCCGACGCCGCGGTCAAGGCCGAGGCCAACTTTGAGCAGGTGTTCAAACACCACGGCCTGCCCGAAGATATTCCGCTACTGGAGCTGGAGGCCGGCGGCGAGGATATCTGGCTGCCGCGGCTGCTGGTGGATGCGGGCCTTATTACTTCAACCTCTGAGGGACGTCGGCTGATCAAGCAGCAGGCGGTCTCCCTGGACAACGCCAGGGTAATTGACGTGGACCGCGAGGTCCGGCGACAGGGCGAGGTTCTCCTCAAGGTGGGGAAAAGGAGGTTCTGTCGGGTGCTGTTCCGCTGAGAGAAAAAAAGATCAGTCCGGTCTTTTCTGCTCCTGGCAGGCAGTGCAGCGGCCGGTGAACTCCACGTGGTGACCGAGGATTTCGTAGCCGCTGCTTAAAGCCGCTTTCTGCTCCAGGTCCTGGTTCGGCTCCACGTCCACATCGTCAACCCGGCCGCATTGGCTGCAGCGGATGTGATAGTGGGGCGCGGGGTTGCCGTCGAACCGTTTCTGCTCACCGCCCACCTTCAGTTTTTTGATGATATCGCAATCAGCCAGGAGTTCGAGATTACGGTACACGGTGCCCAGGCCGATCCGGGGCAGCCTTTTCCTGACCATCTCATAGACTTGATTGGCAGTGGGGTGCGATGTAACCTTTCTCAACTCCTCGAGGATCACCTGGCGTTGACTGGTGATCCGCATTGTTTTTGCCAAACTTTCCATCCCGCATTTCCCTCCTGTCCTTCCCAGGACATCTTTCTGATAATAATTCTCTGTTGGATATTATAATCAATCTCCCCGGATAGCAAGAATTTTATGCTGGATAAGCAATTAACACTGAATCCATAATCAGCGCAAGGGCGGGTTAAAGTAACCGAAACGCAGATTGGGAAAGCAGCGGCGCAACTCCCGGTGCCAGGCTCTGATCCCCATACCCGGCGACTTGGCCTTGATATCCATGACCTCGATATACCAGTCCGGATCCATGTTGAGGTTGCGCAACTGGATCAGATCGGGCCGCAACTCGTCGATCAGTCCGGTCAGGGCGGCAAGTTCCTCGGGATCGTCACTGAAACCGGGCAGGATGAAGTAGTTCAGCGACACGAATTTCCGGTGCTTTTTCATTACCCGGATCGAGCCGCGGACCTCGGCCATGGTAAAATCGCGCGGCCGGTGATAGCGGCGATGGTAAAGGGGACGGGCGCTGTTCATGCTTACCCGGATGCTGTCCAGGCCGGCATCGGCCAGCCGGTCCACCGCCTCGGGCAGGCCGGCGTTGGTGTTGATATTTATGGTGCCCATGTCGGTGTGTTCCCTGATTGTCCGGATCGCCTGTTCGATGATCCCGGCCTGGAGCAGCGGTTCGCCCTCGCAGCCCTGGCCGAAACTGACCACCGGTCGCGGCGCCGTGCCCAGATGCGGCACCGCCACCCCGGCGATTTCCTTTGCAGTTGGCACGAACCGGATTCTCTCCTGGGTCGAGGGACAGCGGCCCGGGGGCTGCAGGGAGATGCAGCCGACGCAGCCGGCGTTGCAGGTAGGCGAGGTGGGCAGCGGCGCTTCCCATCTGCCGAGGAAATAGTTTCGCGCCGCCGGGCATCCGTAGGTAAGGCAGCATTCGCCCAGATGCTGGATCAGGCGGTTCTGGCGATGGGCCTTGAGTTGACGCCTGGTCCTGGTCATGATCTTGCGGGGATCGAACCGGTCCGCGTCCTGGCGGGGGTCGGGATCGCTGCGGAACGCCGAGACCCAGAACCGGCCGTTATGCCAGCCCACGGCGGTGTAGGCGAACAGGGGCAGGGGGGGCTGATCGGGGCAACTCCTCTGGAAGGCGGCGGTATGGATGGCGGTATGGGCTGGGGCCATGAAGGCGGCAACCGCCCGGATGCCCTCCTTGGGGTCGTCCGGGCTCTGCTCCACCAGCAGAGGTTCCATGGTGCCTGGGTCGATACCAACGGGCAGCCGGTCCGGCAGGGTAAAGAGTTCGCTGCCAACCGGCAGCGGGATCAGATCGGCCAGGTCAGGGGGGGCAAATTGATCCCAACTGCGGCCGGCCATGGCCAGGCCGGGAAAATCCTTGATCTCGCCGGCCCGGTTGGCATAGACCAGCGATGGCAGCGTATCGGGATGGGGTTGGGGTCGGGACATGGGGGGCGGCCTGCGGGCAAGCGGCTTGTCAGGCAGGGCGGCCGGCTGCTTACTTGGGGCGGATACTGTCGATTACCGAATCAATGGCAGTGTAGATGTCCAGATCGTCACCGAACACATCCTGCACCTTGGGATGGTCAACCAACTCTTCAATGGTGTACTGGGTAAGAAACAGACTGATGAAGTTCGGGTCCGGGGTCAGGGTCCGGAGCGGGGCTATCTTGAACTGGATATCGAACTCCTCCATATCGGACAGGAGGTTGAGCTGCCGGGCATATGCTTCCCGCACATCCTGTTCCGAGGTGATTTCGATGATGTGTTGATCAAGCAACCGTTGAACCAGACTGGTGGCCAGTTCCTCTGATCTCTTGTATGCCAGGGAAAGCATATAGCGCCTTTCCTGCTCCCGTTTTCGGTCGATCGCCCGGATGGTTTTGTCGGTGGCGCTGCTTGCCCCGGTGAATACTCGAGCCATAATATTCCCTGTCCCGTGGTGAGAGGTTGCGATGCCTGGCCAGGAAGCCGGGTGCATCGTGATTACCATCCTTTTAATCGATAGCGCCTGATCTTTCAAAGGGAAAGATCAGCACCATGGCAAGAAGTTTTTTTTACTCTCCGGGAATTTCGAGCAGTTCTTTGGCCAGCGGAATTTTCTGGTAGAGATGATATCTGTTTTCCCTGCTGATTACCGGGCTCAATTCCAGGAGCGGCAGATCGGCGATCGCATTGGCGATAAACTCCGGGGCCTCTGTTGCCGGGCCGATATAGCCGCCGTTTACCGGCCGGGGGACAATCGAGACCTTGTCGGCCAGTTGGGAGAAGTTCTCGCCCCCGGCCAGCCGGGTCCGGACCCGGTCCGCCTGTTGTCTGGTTTTAACCACGATCCGGCGCAGGCCTGCTTGGTCAATATCCGGTTGCCAGACCTTTTTCAGTTCCGGGGCCAGTTTTTTCAACTCCTTGATAATGGTCTCATCGGGATAGCCCAGGGCCTGGGCGATGGTGGCGCATTTCCAGGCCCGGCCGAGGTCTTGCCGGTCAAGGTAGATCGCGGCCATGTTGTAGAACAGCCAGTCAAGCCCGGGATTGAGTCTGGCGGCATAGATATACTGGGTCAAGGCCTTGTCCGGTTCCTGATTGGCCTGGTGGATGATGCCCAGGGTGGCGTATTTGGCGGCATCGGTGGGTCTCAGCTGGATGGCGATGCGCATCGCCTTGATCGCCTCCCTGGTCCGACCGGACTTGACATAGACAATGGCCAGGTTTTCATAGGTGTTGGCGTTGTCCGGGTCAAGGGCAACGGCCTGGTTGTACTCGCCGATGGCCTGGTCGATTTTGCCCTCCCTGGCATAGAGGTTGCCGAAGTGAAAATGTTCCACCGCCGAGTGGACCGTTTCCTCTTCCGGACCAATGGCAGGTTCATCTGCCTGCCCGGGACCGGCCGCCGGAGAAAGAGGTGCCCGGGCCGGGTCGCCGGCCTGCCCGGGCAGGCGCGCGGATTTAAGCTCGTTACGGACGATCTCCAGGTTGACCCGGGCCCGGTCGTTGCCCTGGGCCGCGGATTTTTCCAGCCAGTAAAGGGCCTGTTGCAGATTCTTGACCACCCCCTGGCCGTTGGCATACATTACCCCGAGATTGTTCTGGGCCACGCCATGGCCGCCCTGGGCCGCCTGTTCCAGCCAATAGGCCGCTGTCACCGGATCCCTGGCCACGCCCCGGCCCTTGGTGTACATCAGGCCGAGGTTGTTCTGGGCCGGGACATTGCCCGCCGCGGCCGCCAGCTGGAACCAGCGGGCCGCCTGGACATAGTCCTGCTCAACCCCCTGGCCCTGGGCATACATCAGCCCGAGGTTGTTCCGGGCCGCGTTATTATCGGCCTTGGCCGCCTTCTTGAACCAACGGACCGCCTGGCCGAAATCCTGCTCAAGTTCTTCTCCATGGAGGTACATCAGTCCCACGGTGTTCTGGGCATCGTCGTTACCCTGTTTGGCGGCCCAAAGATACCATGCCGTGGTTCCTGGTTCCGGTTCGGGAGGTGTGCCGGCCAGTGGCTTTTTGTCAGGGACAGTTTCCGCGGATGGTCGCTCCGAAGACTTTTCGGCAACCGGTTTTTTGTCCATGATCCCGGGCAGATCGGGCACCAGGTCCGGGGGTGTTGCTGGTGTGGGCACGGCTTTGCCGGTATCGGCCGCTGGAGTAGAGGCGGTCTTTTCCGGTGCCAAGGCGGTTTTCTTCTCAGATGCCAACCGCCGGGTAAGCCGGGCCAGTGCCTTGCGCGCCGCGGGGAGGCCCTGGCCGGCCGCCTTTTTATACCAGGCCCGGGCCTGGTCCAGGTTGGTGGCCACCCCCAACCCTTTTTCATAGAGGGCCGCCAGCCGATACTGGCCCCGGGAATAGTTGGACCGGGCTGCCCGCCGGTAAAGATCCAGGGCCCGGCCGTAATCCCGGGCCACCCCCTTGCCCTGTTCGTAGAGCATCCCGAGATAGACCTGGCCGCGCGGGTAGCCCTGGGCCGCCGCCTTGTCATACCAGACCAGGGCCTGGCCATAATCCTGTTTGACACCAAGCCCGTGCTCGTAGAGATAGCCCAGGTTGACCTGGGCCCTGGCCATGCCGAGATCCGCGGCCCGGCGATAGAGTTGAGCGGCCTTGGCGGGATTTTTTTTGACTCCCCGGCCCATCTCGTACAGCACCCCCAATGCCCGGAGCCCATTGGCGTGATCCTGGGCCGCGGCTTTTTCATACCAGCGTCGCGCAGTACCATAATCTTTTTTTACGCCCCGCCCAGTCGCGTAACGCTCGCCCAAGGTGGTCTGGGCCGTGGGGTCGCCTTTTTCAGCGGCCGCGGTCAGATCGGCCAGGCCGGCGCCCTGGGCCGGAGGAATGGAAAATGTCAGAACACAGAAAAAGATGAGAAGAAGTCGCATGGGAATTGCCCTGCCCGTCAAGGGATCGTGGCGCGCCGAATCTGCGAATTTATCTTTGAGCAAACCCTTGACCAACAAGTAACAATTATTTTGTAACCGTTCACCAGGGGTTACAAATTTACGGAAACCACCGGCCTGTAAACGCTTATATTATTTTTATTGCGCTCCCGGCGCAGCCATCAGCCATGGAACGTCTCATTTTAGCGGCCCGGTCAACGGTGTCAACCCCGGGCCGGATAATATCGTTCAGGATGCGGATCAGTCGGTGAGTTCCACCCAGAACAGGCCGATTTTCTTATCCTTATGGGTGGCTTCGATGGGATATAAGCGGCCCTTTTTGTTCTTGGAATAACGGGTCCAGAGGTCCCGGCCGGTATAGACCGTGTAGCCGAGATCATTGCCGTCGTTAACGGACTTGGGCGGTGCAAAGCCCTTGAGATTGACGAAAACCTCCTCGTCCAGGCCCGGGATGTTGGTGCGGATCCCCTGGAGACTCAGCCGCGCGCCCCTGGGCATTGACAGCACCTCTCCCTCGGCCAGGGTCTGTAATTGGTCGCCGACCCGGACCAGGAGCTGTTCGGCCTTGAGTTGATCCACCGTGAGCCGGGGCCGGGGGGAGGAAGAAACCGGCGCTGTCTCCTCCCTGGGCACCACCAGGACCCAGCCGCACTCCTCGGCATCCTTGCGGATGATGATCCTGGTCGGCTTGCACACCCTGAACGGGATATTGGTGTCGTTCTTGGTGCCCATATTCTCGATATCGGCTATCACCCCCCGGGGGTAATTGGCGAGGATGTCGGTGACCGTGATCTCGTCCCCAAGGGTGATGAAAAGCGTGGCGCCGTTGGCCAGGGCCACGGGATGGGAATCATTGACCTTGACCAGCAGATAATTAAGCCGGGGCTGGTCGAGAACCAGGCCCGGCGAATCAAGGACAATCCCCATTTCCTCCATAAAGGTGTTGATCACCAGTTTCTGCATCTGGATCTTGGTTTCCAGCTTTTTGATCATCTTCGAGGTTTCAACGCCGAATGCCGGGATATGCGCCCGGGTCAGGGCATAGAAGGTGGCGGACTTGCGCTGTTCCTTATGCTTGCTGTCCGTGGCGAAGGTGTCGTGGTTGTTGGCCCGGAACCGGTAGCGCGGGTTGGGGATCTGCTGGTTGACCCGGGCGATTACCCGGCGGGCCAGGGAACCGAGTTCAACCACCTTGTCGCTGTCCGGCACCTGGTAGGTGTCGGTGTCAAAGATGATCGACTGGCCGTAGCGTCCCGGGTTTTCCATATCGTTTATCCAGGTGGGGGAGTAGTAGCCCGACCCTTCATGGAGGTTGAGCAGACAGTCGCTTTCCGCGATCAGGTGTTTGAGAATGGAGACTATTTCCTCGTCCAGGTGGGTGACCTGATCGGTCTCCCGGGCGAACTTGCGGTTCATGTCCCCGGTCAGACCGTTCCGGCTGTTTAACAGGATGGAGTAGAGGTTGGCCCGGGGCACCACGATCAGGTTGCCTTTTTTCAGGTGGGTGTCGGCGTAGAGATCAGCAGTGAGGTAACCGCCGGGTTCATCCCCCTGGATCCCGCCGATAATCATGATCGTCTTGCCCGACTCCTCGCCGAATATCCGGTATACGTTGAGTTCGTGTTCGGTGTTGGCCAGGAAAACTTCGTGGCGGATCTGGGCCCCGGCCGTGCCGGTCAGGCCGAAGAGAATGACCAGACACCATCCCCAGCAGAGGAAGAACAGCCGGTTTCTCATCGATCGGTCCTCTTGGCCTTTGACCACAGTTCTCGTTTTATCAACCAGCCCGGGCCGGTATGATCCAGGTGCAGGGTCTTGGTGCCGTCCGCAACATAACGGTCCGAGCGATATCCCTGCCGGAAGGAGACAATGGCCCCGGATCCGGTCCACTTGATCCGGATATCCTTGATGGTCACCTTGATGAACTTGTAGGTCCGGTTGAGCCGGGCCTTGTGGGCCCGCCAGGCGGCGAGGTTCATGCCGTCCTGGCGGAAGCCGGGATGATAGGCCGCGATATAGGCGTCAAGGTCCTTGTTCGACCAGGCCGTCCGCCAGGCCTCGATAAAGGCCATGATCTCCCGCCGGTCCCGGGGATGGGCCGGTTGAGCCTCCTTGACAGCCGGAACCGGGGGGTGGGGTGCTGCTTTTTTTGCGACAACGGTGGCCGTCGCCGGCCCTGGTTCGGCTGGTGGGGATGATGATGGTTCGGCAAGCGGCTGGCGAACAATTTCAGCCGCTGTCTTGGGCTTTGGCAGCGGGGATGGCTCGGGGGGCTGTTTCAGGGACAGCGGAGTAAGCAGGGTCAACCGGGAAGAGGGCGGTTCAACCTGTTTGGCGGGCGGGCCCGGGACCGGAGGGGCAGACCCCTTGTCTGGTGCGGGAATCGAGGCTTTGGCGACCCGGTCCCGGGACAGCTGGGAAAGAGGGCTTGCCGCAATCTTCATCGGGTAGAGGGGATAGATCTGGATCGGAGTGGTGTTGGTAATCCGTTCCATGATCTGCCAGTCCTTTCCATCCCTGAACTGTAGATAACTGCGGCCGTAGCCGCGCCGGCGGGTGGCGTCGTTGCGCCGCTGGCTGAATTCGCCCACGGCCACGGCCTGCCTGCCGCCGTAGTTGATCAGGTAGAGAGAATCGAACCTGGTTCGCCGGGGGTCGAAGCTCGCCGGGAGCAGGCTCTTTTCCAGCCGGGCGCTGTCGATCCCGCGGGTGGCCAGCAGCGAGTCCAGGGATTCGAGATCATCCACCACCACCACCGGGGTCACCATCATATCCATATACTGAACCAGTTCCTTGAGATCGTCGTTGGCCAGGGTGATGCAGCCGTTGGTGCTGTTGGGCTTAAGTTTTTTGTTGGTCCCGTGGAGGTATATGCCGTCGCCGTTGTTGCCGGCGAGCTTGTCAAAGATGTTGGGATAGTCAAGGTGCAGGGCCCGGTTGCCGAAGATGGTGATCTTGTTGTCCTTGAATATCTTGGTGATGAAGTAGATCCCCTCCGGGGTGCGGGAATCGCCGCTCACCCTTTTTCTGCCCGGGTTCTCGCCGGTGGCACAGACAAAGCTGGCGATCAGCTTCAGGGTGCCGTCATGGCGGAGAACCAGCAGTCGCTGCTGTTTTTTTTCCACCAGGACCAGATGCAGGGGCTCGGTGACCGAAAAGACCTTGAATAACCGCTGAAATCGATGCGTCGGCGACAGGGTCACCGGCAGGTCGGTTCCCTTGAAAACCGCGCCTGATACGGGCAAGGCCGGAAATATGGTCCAGATCAGGAGTAGCAGGAAAAAAAGGGAGGCTGTTTTTTTCATGGGGAGTTTGCCGGGGGATCGCCGCACTCCTCCGGCCGGCCCGGGGGAATTGTTATGATTGCCTTATTGTTCCGTTACTCTTGCATCAAGGTACATACAATCGGCCTCCTGCCTTGTCAAGGGGGAAATAGGCGCGACATCCCGGCCAACGCCGGTTTACGCCGTAATGACCTTGCGGCGCGAGTGGCGATCAAGGTCGAAAACAGGGCGGTCCGATATTGGAATCGCTGTTTTTTTCCTTGACAATACAGGCCTTCCTCTAATATAAGAACGTGTCGGAAATGAATAGCGGTTCATCCCGTAACATATAAAAAATACAGCAGCGTAAAGGAGAGGAAACTCATGTCGAAACTAGTTGCACCTCATGGTGGTAAAGGGTTGGTTTGTAGTCTGCTGCACGGCTCGGAGTTGATAGCCGAGCAGGAAAAAGCAGCCGGTCTCAAGAAAGTTCAGGTCAGTGACCGGGCCAAGGGTGACCTGATCATGATGGGCATCGGCGGTTTCAGCCCGCTTGAAGGCTTCATGACCAAGGCTGACTGGAAAGGCGTATGCGAGAATTTCACCATGGCCGACGGCACCTTCTGGCCGGTACCGATCACCCTGGATATTTCCAAGGAAGATGCCGCGGATATCTCCAAGGGCGACGAGATTGCCCTGGAGAACGGCGGTATCATCTTCGCAACCATGAAGGTCACTGAAAAATTTGAGATGACCGAGGCTGACAAGAAGTGGGAATGCGAAAAGGTCTTTAAGGGCAAAGGTGAAGAGTCTGCTGATGACGTATTCTGGAAAATCGCCATGGAAGATCATCCCGGTGTCATAATGGTCATGGCCCAGAAGGACATCAACATCGCCGGTCCGGTCAAGGTCCTGTCCGAAGGCGAGTACCCCGAGGAGTACAAGGGTGTTTACCTGACCCCGGCCGAGACCCGGGCCATGTTCGAGGAAAGGGGCTGGTCCGATGTTGCCGCCCTGCAGCTTCGTAATCCCATGCACCGTTCCCACGAGTTCCTGGCCAAGATCGCCATCGAGGTGTGCGACGGCGTGCTGATTCACTCCCTGATCGGCAACCTGAAGCCCGGTGACATTCCGGCCGATGTCCGGGTCAAGGCCATCGACTGCCTGGTTGAGAATTATTTTGTCAAGGACAACGTGATCCAGGCCGGTTACCCGCTTGACATGCGTTACGCCGGTCCCCGCGAGGGCCTGCTCCACGCCACCTTCCGCCAGAACTACGGAGTTTCCAAGATGATCATCGGTCGTGACCATGCCGGGGTCGGTGACTTCTACGGCCTGTTCGATGCCCAGGATATCTTTGACGAGATCCCCTGCCCGGACGATCCGGGCAAGGCCCTGCAGTGCCGGCCGTTGAAGATCGACTGGACCTTCTACTGCTTCAAGTGTGACGGCATGGTCTCCCTCCGGACCTGTCCGCACAAAAAGGAAGACCGGGTCATCCTGTCCGGCACCAAGCTGCGCAAGGCCCTGTCCGAGGGCGCCGAGATTCCGGATCACTTCGGCCGCGAAGAGGTCCTGGCAATCCTGCGTGAGTACTATAGTGGCCTGACCGAGAAGGTCGAGGTCAAGATGCAGGGCGCCGCCTCCGGTGATGCAATGTAGTAAGCGTTGCCGTAAGGCAAGAACGTCCTGATTTATATCGGGGAGATGCCCATGGGCATCTCCCCGATTTTTTTGTTGCTTCCTCGGTCCCGGCCAGGTACCAATACTTCATTAGAAGAACCGGTTGATTTTTTTTGATCACTTCTTGCAGGAGGTACCGGCATGGCCCTGGTAAAGCCCCATGGTTCCAAGAAAGAGCTGACCCCGCGACTGGTGACCGGCACGGCCGGTGAAGAGGCGAAAAAAAAGGCCGTAAAAATGGCCCGGGTGCAGATCAGCGCCCGGGAGGCCGGGGACCTGATGATGCTCGGGATGGGCGCCTTTGCGCCGCTTACCGGGTTCATGGGCCGGGCGGACTACGAGGGGGTGCTGGAAGAGATGCGGCTGCGCGGCAGCGACCCCGGAGTCCTGTGGCCGCTGCCGGTCACCCTGGCCGTGGAGGCGCCTTCTTTTAAGGAGGGCGAGGAGATTGCCCTGTTCGAGCAGGACAGCCTGCTGGCCACCATGGTGGTGGAGGAGATCTTTGAGCCGGACAAGAAAAGGGAATGCGAGTCGGTGTTCGTGGGCCAGGGCACCAAGAGTGTTGACGAGTTCTGGCGGATTGCGATGGAGGAACATCCCGGGGTGCGGCAGGTCATGGCCTCGGGCCGCTACTATGCCGGTGGCCCGGTCAGGGTGCTGAGCGAGAAGAATTTCCGCCGGACCTTTGGCAATGCCTATATGCATCCTGCCGTGGCCCGGAGCATTTTCGAGGATCTGGGCTGGTCCGAGGTGGCGGTTTTCCAGACCAGGAATCCCATGCACCGGCCCCAGGAATACATCTGCAAGGTGGCCCAGGAGGTGTCGGACGGTCTGCTTATCCATGCGGTGGTGGGCGCGCCGGCCCCGGACGAAGTGCCCGCCGATGTCCGCTTTGCCTGTTGTCAGGCCCTGGTCAGCAGCTATTTCAACAGGGAACGGACCGTGCTCGCGGTCTCGCCGCTGGAGATGCGTTTTGCCGGTCCCCGGGAGGCCCTGCTCCATGCCATATTCCGGCAGAACTTCGGCTGCTCCCACCTTCTGGTCGGCCGGGATCATGCCGGGGTCGGTGATTTTTACGGGCTGTTCGAGGCCCAGACGATCTTTGACCGCCTCTGGCCCGGGGCCCTTGAGATCCAGCCGCTCAAGATCGACTGGGCCTTCTGGTCAAAACGGAATAAGGGCATGGCCTCGCTCAAGACCTGTCCGGTGGATGATCCGGCCGATCGGGTGCTCATCTCCGGCAGCAAGCTCCGCCAGCTGCTGCGGCAAGGCAAAACCAGCGAGGTGCCCGAGGAGTTCAGCCGGCCCGAGGTGCTGCGGGTCCTTGCCGAGTATTACTCCCGGCCGAAACCATAACCAGTGTCCGTCCGGGCCGATGACAAAACGGATTCGCTGCCTGTGAGAGTTTACGTCTGGCCCGGCCGAGGCCCTTGCCATGGAACAGTTACCAGAGCAGATCGCCGCCCGCCTGGCAGACCATCCGGTGATCCGGAGTATCCGCCGCAAGCCCAGGCTGTTTACCGATACCGCGGATTTTACCGCCATCGACTATGGCGATATCATCCTGCTGGACGGCCGCTATTTCCTGGTCACCGGCTATACCCGGGAGGGGCGGTTCGGGGTTGACGACCAGCCCAAGCAATGGGTGCCCCGGGTGGAGGACCTGGCCAGCGGCCAGCGGTTGATTCTCAAGCTGGTCTTTCATGAGACCTTTTCCATAACCGTCGGCGGCTATACGATCCCCTGTTTCCGGAACCCGGAAAAAGAGGCGCGGATTCTCGAAATGGTCCGGGGCAACAGCCGTTTCATGCAGGGCTACGGCGTCCGGGACGCCGGCGGCAACCTGGTCCGCGTCCTTGATGTCATTGTCGGCCGGCGGCTGGACAAGTATATCTATAAGAGCAACGCGCTCCATCGGCAGTACCATGAGGAGGAGTTGCCCGGCATACTGCGGGAATTCCTGGGCTGCACCGGGGCCATCGCCATGCTGCACGCCAATGGGTTGCGGCACGGCGACATCCGGCGGGACCACATCTTTGTCGAGTATGGGACCAATACCTTCAAGTGGATTGATTTTGATTATGATTTTTATCTCCCGGAACGGCCTTTTGTCCTGGACGTGCTTGAACTGGGCAACCTGCTGATGTTCCTGGTGGGACGCGGCAACTACTATTCCCGCGATGTTCTCGCCCATCCGGAAATGGGGAAGCGGGTCATGGATACCATCATCCCGGATGACATGTCCCTGCTGTCCAGGAACAAGGTCGTTAACCTGCGGAAACTTTTTCCTTACATCTCCAAGGAATTGAACGACATCTTTCTCCACTTTTCCACGGCAAGTCCGGTTTTCTACGATACTGCCGAAGAGTTCCATGAAGACCTGAAGCGTTATGTGGACACCCTTGGTTAGAAATGTTTTATCTCGCTCCCCGGAAAGCCGTTGTCCGGAACCGGGTATATTGACAAAAATTTAGTTGAGGAACCGCTGCTGATGAAGGAACTCCATGTGGGCCTGGGAGACCGGGCCTATCCCATAAAAATTGAAGAGGGTCTCCTGGCCCGGGTCGGGTCGGAATTGAAAAATAATCCAGTGGCCAAGCGCTATGCGGTGATTGCCGATGACCAGGTGGCCGGGCTTTTCGGCGAGACGCTGATCTCTTCCCTGGCCGATGCCGATATCCCGGCCGAACTGATCACCTTCCCCCATGGCGAGGCGAGCAAACACCTGGCCACTGTCGCCGCACTGGCCAGCCGTCTGGCCCGACTCGGGTTCGACCGGGGTGACGGCCTGATCGGTCTGGGCGGCGGGGTGACCGGTGACATCACCGGTTTCCTGGCGGCAATCTACATGCGGGGGATTGGTTTCGTCCAGGTGCCGACCACCCTGCTGGCCCAGGTGGACAGCTCGGTCGGCGGCAAGACCGGGGTGGATATCCCCGAGGGCAAGAATCTGGTAGGCGCCTTTTATCAGCCCCGGGCGGTGTACATCGACAGCCGGGCGCTTAATGTCCTGCCTGAGGCGGAACTGTTGAACGGACTGGCCGAGGTGATCAAGTACGGGGTGATCAAGGATCGTGATTTTTTTAATTTTCTCGATCAAAAGCGGGAGGCGATCCTGGCCCGGGAACTGCCGATGCTGGAAGAGGTGATAAAGACCTGCTGCGCGATCAAGGCCCGGGTGGTGGAGGCCGACGAGCGGGAGGCCGATCTGCGCCGGATCCTGAATTTCGGCCATACCATCGGCCATGCGGTGGAGGCGGCTTCGAACTACACCCTGGCCCACGGTTCCGCCGTGGCCATCGGCATGGTTGCCGCGGCCGAACTGGCCAGGCACAAGGGACTGCTTGCCGCGGCTGAGGCGGAGCGGATCCGGGTGTTGATCTCGGCCTACGGTCTGCCGGTGGCCGTTCCGCCGGAGTATGATTGTCGGCAGATTATCGGCTTTCTGAAAACCGACAAGAAAACCGTGGCCGGTCGCACCTTTTTTGTCCTGCCCACCACCATCGGCAAGGTGGTGATCACCGACGACGTGGCCGAGGACCTTATTCTCCAGGTGCTGGTAAACGCTTACCGGCCGGTGGTTTCCGTAAATCTGTAGCCCCTGGTGAACGGTTACAAACCCGGGGCGTTGGCGGGCGGCAAGCCGGTCTGTTCAGGAACTGGAGGTGTCTTCGACCACAAAAGGAGTACAGCGGATGGCAATGCTTCTCTTCTTTATCCAGATCCGGACCATGGGGATGGTTACGCCCTGGGGGGTGACGATATTGGCAAGCTCTTCCACCCGGGCGATGTCCGCGGTCTTGAACTCGAGGTAGGAGGTGCTGCTGCTGCCCGGGTCAACGACAAGGATGACTTTTGTTTTCTTGTCGTAGGGATGCTGGCGCGGCGCGCCGGAAAAGGGGACATGGGTTCTGAGGAATCGAGCGGGATCGCCCGGTTCTTCAAGCTTTTGAAGTTCAAGCAGTGTCCTTGCCTGGGGGAAAAGGGTTAACGGCATGGCTTTTCTCCTAAAGAGTAAACAAGGTCGCGGTCTCGAGGCTGATATTACTCCGGGTCAGGTCTTGAGCCAATGGGAAAATTCGCGGTTGAATTCCTCGCTGTCGCCCATGTTGAGTTCAACCAGCCGGCGCAGGTGGGTAATGGTCTCGATATCCTGGCTGATGAATTTTAACCCGTACTCGTTCCCGTCGTCGGAGTGGACCAGTTCCACCTTGAAATTCATGGAGATCTCAGAGGCGGGCAGGCGGATTTCAAGATCACAAATCTCTCCCCGGTGAACCGGCGGCAAGGTGTCGAACCGGAGCAGGGCGCCGTTCAGCGAAATGTCCAGCAGGTCTCCCTGGTACGGGCTGTCGCCCACCTTGAGCATGCTGGTGGTGGAAAATTTTATCCGTTGAAAATTCCGTCTGTCGGCCATCGGCCCCTCCTTTGCCCCTCGTTCCGGTTCGTTCCTGAATAAAAAACAACCCTGTCTCCGCGCGAACCTCTCCCTCAGGTTTGTCGATCTTCTGTAATTTAATCGGATACAGTCCTTGCTTCCAGTTTATTTTTTATGATCCCGGCCACGGCCGAGTTCGATGGAATCAAGATAGTCCAGCACTTCCGCGGCCAGGTCCCGGCTGTCGACCAGGAGTGAGAACTCGTGGTTGGTCGTCAGGGCGGAATGGGTAAGATTATGACTGCCCACAAAGACGTATCGCTGGTCGATCACCACCAGCTTGGCGTGGGTGGTTACCGCCCGGGAGTCGAACCTGACCTGGATGTGATTTTTGTGGAGCATTGCGGCCACGGTCCTGTTGGCGCTGTTGATGCTGTCGTCAAAACCGGATCTTTCCAGCAGCACCCGCACCGCCACCCCCCGCCGGCGGGCCTTGATCAGCGCCTTGGCCACGGCCGTGGCCAGGTTGTTCGGTGAGTCGGTGGTCCTGAACAGGAACATCGTCAACCGGATCTTATGCCGGGCGCGTTGGATCATGGGGAGGAGGAGTTCAAAATACTCGCGGTCAGGGAGGATCCTGATCTGACCGGGCCGGGTGAGAACCAGGCGGCGCAGCCGGGATGGTCCATGTCCGGCTGCACCGGAGTCCTTGCGGATATCAGGGTCGGAGGGGCCGGAGATTTTAAGGTAGGGCGCCATTGCGGCGAAGGTTTCAGGACCGATCATCCGGCTTTCGAGAAGCTGCTCAAGGCTGGTGAACGGACCGTGGGCGCTCCGGTAGTCGATGATCATCCGGGCCTTTTTGATCCCGATAAAAGGCAGCAGCTCCAGCTCCGCCGCGGTGGCGGTGTTCACATTGAGTCGGCCATGGCCGGCCGTTGCCGGCCGGATGGTGAAATGACTGACAAGAAAGGGGATGAAGAGAAGTACGATAACCGAGAGAAGAACGCTTGACCTGCGGATCGGAGCAACCATCATGGATCTCCTTGTCTCGATTCGGCGGTTTCGTTGCCCGGGCCGGTCAATGACTCGGGACCGGCCATTATTTGTCACAACGTAGTATGGGCCCTTGCGCGTCATTTCGCAAGGGCCATTTTTTTGGCAAAGAAAAACAGAATGTTACGTCTTTGCCGGACCGGGCCCGTGCGAGCATGAAAAAAAAAAGTGAATAAGGAGCAAGAAGATGCTTGTTTCCCATTGACAATGGTAGTTATTTATTATAAGTCACTCCATAGATAATGAATGGTCGCTCATTCACCTCCTGTTTTTCCTTCCCGTTTTTCGCCTCAGGGCCGGGTTGTTGCGATAGAAGTTATCGGAGATGATCGCCTGCCGTCGCATGAGCCGTTTGTTGTCCAAGAAGGGCATTGAAAAGTGCCGCCTCAGTAATTATCACAGCACAGGCTAGTTATGAGATTGCCATCCATACTGGTTCGATCCCTTCCGGTTGTGAGCGTGGCCGCCGGCAGTGCCACGGCAGCGGTTTTGTTTCCCCAGCTTCTTTTCGCTTCCGGGGGGGGCGAGGGATCCGCTCAATTTTTCGTGGCCGCCTGGCTGGTCAGGGTGTGGCTGGGACTTGCCTCCGGGGCCACCATCATTATCGGGGTCATGTTGGCCCTGGACAGTTATTCTCCGCAACATATCAGCGAACCGGTACTCACCGAGGAGTCCCGGATCAAGATTGATAGGAAGTACCGGTTGAGCTACCGGAAGATCGGCGGCGGTCTTCTCTGTGTAGTGTTCGGCTGCGCGCTGCTGGTGAGCACGGTTTTTTTATTGCCGGACAAACGTACCGGTCACTCCGGTATCGGAAAGATAATGGCCCGTTTTGAGATCGGGCAGGTCATTGATCATCAAAGTGTGGATATCGGCGGCCATGCCGCGGCGGACCGCCAACACGAGGAAGTTCGGAAACAGCGTTAGGCCGTAAGATAAAAAATACTGTCATCTTAAACATGGAGGAGGTTTTTAAATGGGGATTTCGTTGACTGGTTGGTTTGGCTACATTTTCTTGGTCGCCTCGCTGCTTGCCACCTTCTCGCTTCTTTTTAAGTCAATGAAGGACGATTGGAGCGCGAAAGACAAGGTGAATCAGGTCGTGGTGTTGCTTGTACTCGCGATTCTGGGGGCAATGATCGGAGGTGCGCTTCTCATCGGCGGCTAGCTGCCGTCCTTCGAGACCAAAGAAGGACGGATTTGTTGTGGAGCAAAGGCAACTGGCTGCCGGCGATGGGGACGTGCCATGAACATCATTGACAAAACGGGTATTGCCCGGCGGGAAACGGAAACAGTGGCCTTGATGTTGAATGGTTGTGGCCCGTTGGTTTTTCCGTGGTCTCCGGCGCCAGCGGGTATCCATATAACCAACAAGAGAGCGTTTCAGTGCGTATGTGGGGGCAGTGATAAGGGTCAAGAATTCGACTCCTCTTGTCGTCCATACTAACCAGAAATATGTGACCCCCGCCGGGTGAGTCGGCCCGGCATAATTGGCGGCAGCAGCTTCGCGGGGGGGATCATAGAGGGTTTTGAGACGGGTGAAGATGACAACAATTCGCATCTTTTTTTTGATTTTATTCTTTGGGGGAGTTGTTCCTCTGAACCCTTTATTGGTGGTGAACGCCTCGGCCATGGAGAATTCCGATTGCCTGGAATGCCATGGCGAAGATGGTTTATCGACAATTCGGGACGGGCATGAGGTTTCGCTCCATGTCAGCGCTGAAGGATATAGCGCCTCGGTTCACGGTGCCAATGAAATAAACTGTGTTGACTGCCACACCGATGCATCCGACGAGCATCCGGACGAACGGCAGGATCTGCAACCGGTTGACTGCGGAAGCTGCCACGACGGGGCGGGCGAGTTGTTTGCCGCCAGTATCCATGCCAGCAACTTCAAGACCGGCGGCCGGGCGGTGCGGTGCGCGGACTGCCATGGCACCCATGATATTCTGGGGGCGGCCGACCCACAGTCACGCATATATCCGCTCAACGTTCCCGCCACCTGCGGGACCTGTCATTCCGACCCCGGCAAGGTTGGCGTCGATGCAGCGGTTTCGGCCCAATACGAGCAAGGGCGGCACGGTGTCGCAACCAGTAAGGGGATGCTCGGCGCGGCAATCTGCACCGACTGCCATGGCAACCATGCCGTGCTGGCTGTTTCCGATTCCAGGTCACCTGCCAACCGGAAGAACATTGTCGCCACCTGCGGTGAATGTCACGCCGGGACGATGACCGCTTACAGCCGGAGCATTCATGGCATTGCCCGGAGCAAGGGAGACGAGGAGGCGCCCACCTGCGCCGATTGTCATAATCCCCATGACACCCGCCGGGTGGATAAACAGGATTTTCAACTTGGAATGGTGGGCACCTGCGGCAGCTGCCACCATGAGGATTTTATAACCTACCGGGCCTCGTATCACGGCCAGATTACCGGTCTCGGCTTTACCGGCCGGATGGCAAAATGTGTTGATTGCCACGGCGCCCATAATATCCTGCCCTCTGACAACCCGGCCTCGATGATGAGCGCCGAGAACCGGTTGAACACCTGCCGGAAATGTCACCCCAGCGCCCGGGAAAAGTTTACCGGCTTTGCCCCGCATCTCAATCACCACGACAGGGAAAAATTTCCCGTGGAAACGGTGGTTTTCGGCCTGATGAGCGCCTTGTTGCTCAATACGTTCCTGTTCTTCAGCGTTCACACCCTGATGTGGTTCATCCGCTCGATGTTTGAAAAGCTTAAGAAACAGGGCCCCCCGCGTCTCGGCAATCCCACTGGCCGCTATTTCCTCCGGTTTAATTATTACCACCGGGTCACCCATTTCCTGATATTCACCAGTTTTGTGACCCTGACGCTGACCGGGCTGCCGCTCAAGTTCAACGAGTATGCCTGGGCCCAACGGTTGGCCCATCTGATGGGTGGATATGAGGTCTGCGGGATTCTCCACCGGATGATGGGCGCGGTCACCTTCGGCTATTTTGCCATGCACCTCGGCTATGTCGCCTACCTGGCGATCAGCGGCAAGATGCGGGTTCGTGATATCTTATGGGGACCCCGTTCGATCGTGCCGCAGCCCAACGATGCAGTGGAACTGGTCGGCAATTTCAAGTGGTTCCTCGGCCTGGGTCCGAAGCCGAAATTCGGCCGGTTCACCTACTGGGAAAAATTTGATTACCTGGCGGTCTTCTGGGGGGTTGCGCTCATCGGCTTCAGCGGCCTGGTGCTCTGGATGCCTGAGCTGTTTACCCGCCTGTTGCCGGGCGAGGTGATCAACCTCGCCTGGATCATTCATTCGGATGAGGCCCTTCTGGCTGCGGGTTTTATCTTCCTGATCCATTTTTACAACACCCATTTGCGGGTGGAGAAATTTCCCCTTGATCCTGTCATTCTTACCGGCAGAATTGATGAGGAGGAAATGCGGCACGAACGGCCGAAAGAGTTCGCCCTGCGCCGGGAGGATGGTTCTCTGCGTGAGATTCAAACCACCAGGCCGCCGCTGTGGATGAATAATTTTGCCCGGGTCGTGGGCTGGACCTTCGTGTTCATCGGCTTTGCCCTGCTGATCGCGATGATCTCGGCGTTCTTTGTCTGATAACGGCCGCGATAAACTCGGTCCTGACGCTAGGTTGAACCGCAGCACGAAATTTTTTTTGAGTATGGAAAAGTAAAGGGAAAGCTATGAAGGCAGTTTCGACACCTTACGGGGGCATCAACAATGGATGAATCCTTAATACTGGCAAAACTGGATGAACTCTCCGCGGAGATAAAATCTCTGAAGTCCGGGGTGCTGGATGAGTTGAAAAGCGATCTGCAGCCGGTGGTTCAACTGGCCAGCCCGCATGTGATGAACTTTCTTGCCGACGTGGAAGGTGAGTACAGTAACGAGGAACTGGCCGCGCTGCTCAAGAACATCATGTTGAATATCAAGAACCTGAACACCATGCTCGATATGCTCAAGGCGGGTATGGAGCTGAAGGACGACATGGGTCCGGTGGTCAAGCAGGGACTGCCCAAGCTCACCGAGTTCATGGCCGAGTTGGACGGCCAGTTCGATGGCCAGGAACTGGTGGCCCTGATGCGCAAGACCCTGTCCAACCTGGACAATTTCAACTCTGCCCTGGATATGCTCAAGGCGGGTATGGAGCTGAAGGATGACATGGGTCCGGTGGTCAAGCAGGGACTGCCCAAGCTCACCGAGTTCATGGCCGAGTTGGACGGCCAGTTCGATGGCCAGGAACTGGTGGCCCTGATGCGCAAGACCCTGTCCAATCTTGACAATTTCAACTCTGCCCTGGATATGCTCAAGGCGGGTATGGAGCTGAAGGACGACATGGGTCCGGTGGTCAAGCAGGGCTGGCCCAAGGTCATGTCGTTCATGGCTGATCTCCATGAAGGGGAGTTCAAGGCGGAGCACCTCGAGGACCTGTTGCGGCAGTTCCTGCTTAACGTACAGACGTTCAGCGAGTTAATGAGCCTGATCAAGCCGGCAACCGAACTGGTGGATGAGGTTGGCGGGATTATGCGGCAGTACGACGTGTTCAGCAAGCTGAGCAGGTTCCTTTACGAGTTGGAGCAACGGGGATTCTTCCGGGTGCTGTCGAGCCTCGGCGAGGTGGTCAAGGAGTTCCATTGCAGCCCGACCCAGATGGAGATGATCTGCGAGGCGGTCAAGGACATTGAGCTTGGCAAACCCAGTTATGTCGGGCCGTTTGACATGGTCAACGAGATCCGTGATCCCAATGTCCAGGAGACCCTGGGAGCCGCGTTTAAAATAATGAGGGCTGTTGGCTGCTGTCTGCGGGCCAATCGGCTCCGCCAGGTAGCGGAAGACTATCCGGAAGAGTTCCCGGGTATGACGGTGGGTAATTAACCGTTTGTTCCGCCGCCTGATGAAGCACCGCTGGTGCCGGTAACCGGTCTTGATGTATCCGCAACGGGCATCGGTTACCAGCAACCAGGTTGAAAGAGGTTTTTTTAAAAAAGGGCATCCTGTGGCCATGTGGCTGGGGGAGTGGCCACACTAAAGAAAAAGCGGATAGGAGGCGCGACATGAAAAAACTAGTCATTCTCGGTGCCGGCTGCGCTGGCACCATGATGGCCAACAAGCTGCGGAGGGATCTGGATTCCGACGAGTGGAAGATTACCATTATTGACAAGGATAATATCCACTACTACCAGCCGGGATTCCTGTTTGTTCCCTTTGGCATCAACTCACCCAAGGAGATTAGGAAGAGCAAGCGGGAGTTTCTGCCCACCGGCGTTGATTTCGTAATCTCCGAACTGGTCAATGTGGATTGGGACAAGCAGGAAGTCTCCACCGCGACCAAGGGCAAATTCAAGTACGATGTCCTGCTGATGTCGACTGGCTGTGATATCAGGCCCGAAGAGATTGAGGGGCTGCCGGATGCCTGGGGGGAAAACGCCTTTGGCTTCTATACCTATGAGAGCTGCCAGGATATGAAAAAGGCCCTGCGGAAATTCGAGGGCGGCAAGATAGTGGTCAACATCGCCGAGATGCCGATCAAGTGCCCGGTTGCGCCCCTGGAGTTCGCCTTTCTGGCTGACTGGCATTTTACCGAGCGCGGGATCCGGGACAAGGTGGAGATCGAGTTTGTCACCCCGCTGTCCGGCGCCTTTACCAAGCCGGTGGCCACCCGGGTTCTTACCAGTGCCTGTGAGGAAAAGAACATCAAAATCACCCCGAACTTCAGCCTGGGCTCGGTTAATGCCGGGAAGAAAACCATTGCCGCGTTCGACGGCACTGAAGTGGATTATGACATGCTGGTCTCGATCCCCCCCAACTTCGGCTCCCAGGTGATGATCGATTCCGGAATCGCCGACCCCATGGGCTACATCCCGGTGGACAAGCATACCCTCCAGCCGGAAGGTCGCGACAATGTCTGGGTACTGGGGGACGGCACCAATGTGCCCACCTCCAAGGCCGGGGCGGTGGCCCATTTCCAGGCCGATGTCCTGCACGAGAACATTCTCGCCTATATCAATGGAGAGGCACAACATGCCCGGTCAGACGGGCACGCCCTCTGATTCATCGAATCAGGCTTCGGGAAAGCCTATGTTATCGATTTCAACTACACCACCGAACCGGTTGTTGGCAAATATCCGTTCCCTGCTATCGGGCCGATGGGGTTGCTGGAGAATACCGAGATGAATCATATCTCCAAACTGATGTTCAAATGGGTATACTGGAATCTCCTTCTTTCAGGCACCTGGCTTGGACCTCCAGGCCTCCAGCTTGAAGGAAAGCGGATTGATATGATCGGAAAATAGCAGCTCTTTTTAACCACTACAGGACAACAAAAAAGCCGGGATCATCGGATAGAATCAGATGATCCCGGCTTTTTTTATTTTCTTAACCCTGATGACCCCGTAACAAATCAGAATGTCAGCCAAAACCACAAAGAGCGCAAAAAAAAGAAACAGGATCCGGGCCTGTTATAAGGATTATCTCAAGACCCTTGCTGAAGAGGAAAAAGATCGTTACCTCCGGGAAACCGTTCCCCTGGCCGGGATCATCAACACCTCGGACGGCGATGTCGAGGTCCTGGCCCGGGCCCGGGCGTATGACGCTGAACACGGCACTGATTTTTTTTCACTGGCCGTTGATTTTACCATCTACTGCCTTGCCTGCCACCGGGTTGACTGTATCTGCTGAGTTTTTTTAAGGCCGCTATAATCCGAATCGTCCCACCTCAAGCTCGTGCAGCGGCAGAATCGTCCCGCCCGTTCCCATCTCCTTGACCAGTTGGGCCGTGTCGAACGCCTGGTAGGCGTCGCAATGGACCCCGGGGCAGACCGCCGGCCCGGCCGCTGGAAAATTCTCTTTATTGCTGCAGAAGCCCGGGATCACCACATGTCCCTCCGCGGTATTGATTCTGACCGACTGGCTGCCCGGGGTGTGTCCCGGGGAGAGGATCAACTCCAGGCCCGGATAGAGTTCCAGCTCACCGTCAACCGGGTTGACCCTGAGACCTTCAAGAAAGTCGGGCTCATACCGGTAATCCAGCGGATGGGGATCCCGGCAGAATTCCAGTTCCTTTTTCTGGATATAGAACTCCGCCTTGGTAAAGAGGAGATTGTTGCCGCAATGATCGTCGTGGAGATGGGTGTTGATCACCGTGTCGATATCAGCCGGAGTCAAGTTGTGCCGGGCCAGGGCCTCTTCCATTGGCAGGGGTTCGGCCAGGCCGGTTTCTTCGGTGAATTCCGGCGGGGTGATGAAATCATCCAGGCCGGTGTCAACCAGGATGTTGCGGCCATCTCCCCGGACCAGAAAGGACCACATCGGCAGCCAGATGCGCTGTCCGTACTTGCGTTGGTAGGTCATGATTCCGTGGTCCACCCGCCGGATGCCGACCAGCAGCGGGGTGATTGTATATTCCATTGGTTACTGCTCCTTCCATTCTGTTTTCATTGCTTCCCGCCGGCCGGACCGGCGGGATATTCTTTGGCAAAGAGTAGGAGAATCTATGACATGGGCGGACAATTGTCAATTGGGATCTTTTGATGCCGACCTGATCGCCGGTGATCGGGGTGATCGCCGTAACAGCGGGGAAAAAATTATCTCTGGCGGCCTGGAACGGATTGGCAAGAGCATTACTGGAGAATAAGCATGGACCTATCGGCAGATAGCTGGGACACAAATCGGTTCCGGGTACCACAAGGTGGTAATAATAACAGAACTTCGATAAGATGGGCGACAAAAAAACAGGCGCTTGGCATTGTAATAACGGGATAAACCTGGTAAGTACCTAGGCGGAAATGAAGTAAGCGCTTGCCAGGCAGGAGGCAACCCGGAGTCCGGCGGCTTAGCCTGTGAGTGGTTATGTTGCCCCGGCCGGCTGCCCGGCAATAATATCGGATACAAAAAGGATATTTATAAAATAGACAACCTATCACCCAGGGAGGAACAAAATGGCAAAGATGTTATTTACGATCTCAAAGGGCATGGAGGGGGGCCAGATGGTGGCCCGGGCCTTTCATTTTGCCAAGGTGGCCAAGGAAAAGGGGCATGATGTGACCATCTTCCTTTTGGAAGACGGGGTCTACTGGGCCCAGTTCGGGATGACCGATGATTTTATCACCACCACCCGGGAGAAAATGAAGGAAATGGTCGACTATCTGTCCAATAACGGGGTGATGTTCTATGTCTGCAAGGCCTGTGTCGACAAGCGGTTGCTTGACCCCGATGAATTCATCACCGGCTGTGAACTCAAGGCGGCCCCTGAATATATCGATCTGATGGCTGAGAACGAAAGGACCTTCATGGTCTGATCGTAACCACCGGCAGGCCGGGATCTCCTGCTCCCGGTTGGCTGGGACTACTCGTGGATCATGGTATTTCCGGATTGACACTTCACCCGGGACCCGGTATAGGGGAGCATGGCCAGGGGGTGCGGCTTATCTGGTGCCCGCTCGGAAATGAGGAGCATATCCGGACGGGCACCAGTTACCTTGAACAGAGGGCTTTGTATATCAATGGCCAAAGGGAACCGTCCCTATATCGCGCTTGGGAGCAGGCTTTGTCGTCTTCCCGAAGTTCTCACCCTGGGAGTGCGGCCCAATTTTTTTGATTATTCGCCCGATGAAAGGCAATTGATGGCCGCGGCGGAGGTGATTCTCTATCCCACCCTGAATTACGCCCAGTTCTTCACCACCATTAACAAAAAAATCTTTCCCAGCATCGAGACCTATCTCTATCCCGATGATAAGATCAAACAGACCACCCTGTTTTCCATGCTGGGCATCCCCCATCCCCGCACCCGGTTCTACTTCCGGCCCCGGGCCGAGCAGATTCTCAACGATTTTACCTTTCCCTTTGTTGCTAAAAAACCACGCTCCTCGGCCTGTGGCCGGGGGGTCTACCTGATCCGCGGGCCAGAGGAGCTTGACAACTACCTTGCCCGAAACAACAAGGTTGCCTATATCCAGGAGTTCCTTCCCCATCACCGCGACCTGCGGGTGATCCTGATCAACTATCAATGCGTGCTGGCCTACTGGCGGCTGAGCGCCCCGAACGAGTTTCGCACCAACACCCACCAGGGCGGGGTGATTGATTTTGACGGTATTCCTCCGGCGGCGGTGGCCCTGGCGGAAGAATATGCCCGCAACTGCAAATTCAATGACGTGGGGCTTGATCTTATCCAGGGCCAGGGACAATGGAACCTGATCGAGGCCAACATGATGTACGGCCGGACAGGGCTGAGGATGAAGGGGATGGTACTCAAGGAGATCATCCGGGAAAAATTGCTTGCCGGGACTCTTTTCAGTTAGATTAGTGTCTGTCTCGCTTCGCTCCGCACGGGTCTGTTTACTCGGCACAGTTAAGGTTAAAGCCCCCGCCTTCAGGCGGGTAGATTTATCACTTCCAATGGAATCCGGTTGGAAGGGAAGAGTTTTTTTACTTCGTGCTCGTGAACGTACTCGTGAACGTAAACGTGATCGAGACAAGAAAAAAATAAATATGTTGCGAGCAAGCAGGATGGATTATCAAGGAGAGTCGCTCGATAACTGGACTTGTCGTTCGCCAAAGGCACTTATGTTCGTGTACGAGTACGTTCACGTTCACGAGCACGGCAAAAACGGGTCTTGGACCCGTATCCCGACTTTCAGTCGTTAAGTTAACCCACCGTCTTCAGACGGTGGTCTGTTTACTCGGCACAGGGGATGCATGCCGTCCGGCCCGCTTTTTTCCGGGTCCTGGTCTCCATCACCTTTTCGCCGCAGAAATCGCAGGTCAGCGAATTCCTGATCCTGGCCCGGGCCGGGGCCTTGATATCGACCTTGCGCAGGCCGATGATCTCCTTGTCCGGGGCACCAAGCAGCCAGGTTACGAAACGGTCCCGGTCCCGGCGCAGCCCCGGGGGGACCGAGTCGTTGTTGAACACAATCCGCACCCCCTTGCCGGTACTGCGCTGGAACAGGGTGTAGACCTGTTTGCCGTAATCCCTGAAGATAAGGTTGCCCTTGCCAAAGGTGCAGCCGCTGAGATATTGCAGGGCATCCACGCCGCAGGCATCGTTCTCGACAATTGCCACCAGTTCCTCATCCTCGGCCCTGATCCCTGACAAGAATCCGAGGCCTGCCAGCGTCATTCGATAGCCGATTGCCAGGCCCGGACAGCTGTGGCCGTGGAAGGCGATTATTTCATCGTAGGGTGTGTCCATTGTTTTCTCCAGACATTTTCTTGTAAGGTTTCGGTAAACCCCGTACGTTTGAGGTTGGACCGGGAAAGGGGTTTTCTTATACCGAACGGTGTAGCGGACCCTGAGCCGCGGCTGTGACGGCAAAAGCGGAATTTGAAACAACTTCGGCATGATATGCTTATGGCTTCCGAATCGCCGTTGCGGCGAAGCGAGTTCCTGCTTGATAGCCTGTTTATGAACAGCCGGCCCTTTTCAATGGAGCGGCCGTTGGTAGAAGAAAACCCCTTTCCCGACAGGAGGGGGGTACTGAATGTTTACATTTTCTTTTGGTTATTTTTTGTTCACCACCTGATCACGGGGCTGCCTGCCGGTTACGAACAAGGCGGGCAGATGGATAAATGAATCTACGAGGACCAATCTTGCAGGGATTATTCGTTCTCATCGGTCTCGGCCTGTGCGCGTACGGGGCCGTTATGCTGGTGGTCTATCTCTCCCAGGAGGGGCTGCTCTTCTACCCCAATCTGCCGTCCCGGAGCCTTTCCGCAACCCCGGCCCGGATCAACCTTGATTTCGAGGAGGTCCAACTCTTCACTCCGGACAAGGTGAAGCTGCACGGCTGGTTCGTGCCGGCCCCTCTGCGGGCAACCGACTCCAAGGTGATTCTTTTTTTTCACGGCAATGCCGGTAACATTTCCCACCGGCTCGATTCGATCAGGATATTCCATGACCTCGGTCTCGCGGTATTGATCATCGACTACCGGGGCTACGGCCAAAGTGAGGGCACAATCAGCGAACCGGGCCTTTATCTTGATGGGGAGGCGGCCTGGCTCCATCTCACCCGGGACCGGAATTATGCCCCCCGCGATATCGTGATCTTCGGCCGCTCCCTGGGCGGGGCGATCGCCACTCACCTGGCCCGTGGCCGCCGGCCCCATGCCCTGATCATCGAGTCCGCCTTCACCTCGGTGCCGGACATCGCCGCTTCGCTCTATCCCTTTCTGCCGGTGCGCTGGCTGAGTAAATATAAGTTAGACATCCGCAAACTGCTGGCCGGGGTCGCCTGCCCGGTCCTGGTGGTGCACAGCCGGGATGACGACATTATCCCCTACAGCCACGGCCGCCGGCTGTTTGACGCGGCCAGGCCGCCCAAGCAGTTTCTGGAACTACGGGGCGACCACAACCAGGGATTTCTTTTGTCCGGCCCGCATTATTCCGACGGGGTGCGGCGGTTTCTGGAAAAGGTATCGGATGGTGTACCATAAGGAAGGGGAGCTTTAACAGAAAACGGATCGCAACTTAACCCCTTACCGTCATCTCCCGGATCGAATCGGCTCTATCGCCTCGTGCAGCCTCTTAAGGTCATTAAGGAAGCGTTGCCGCTGTTCTTCGGCGAACTGGTCGGCCAGGCCCTGGTAGTATTCAATGCCCTTGAGCAGGTTTTCCTTGAATTCCTGGAAGTACCTTGGTGCGCGGGATAAAAGCCCGGCCGAGAACTTGTCGATTTCGTCCCGCAGGTAGTCCACGTAAAGGTTGAGTTCCCGGATGAACATGTGCGGCCGGTCCGGGTTTGTCAGCAGGGACAGCCTGCCATAGATATGGTCAATCATCTCTTTCAGGGTGGCGATTCTGGAGAAATCCGCAATGGAGGGGCCGCAACAGAGAGCGGGGGTTGCATCCGGATCAATGCGGTTCTTTAAAGTTGCGCTGCCGGCAAGGTCGTGACAGATACAGGACTTGGCCAGCACATCTTCCCGGATCAGGGAGAGCTTTTTTGCCGGGAATCCTTCGGTTGGCAGGTGTTGCAGTTTGCGTTTCTGGTAGGCCCGGGAGGCAACGCAGATCGGCCGCCGGGTGAATTCCGTGCTGGACGCAACAAAACCCTTTGGACAGGAACTCCCTGGTCTGCCTTCCCGGATCCGGCAACGGCGGGCCTCCTCGCTGGCGGATGTCCGCAGGTTCCAGAAGGGGGTGCCCAGCGGAGAACTGTTGCTCAGGTACACATCATGGCTGGTGGCCCTGGCAAGTTTTTCCAGGTGCGCATCGTCAACATTGATTACCTCCGGCACGAGCAAAAAAGGAGTTCCCCAGCCAGTGGAGTCGACTTCGAAATATTTCAGCAGGAACTCATGCTCGCCAGCGGTGGCAATGCCGCCTTGCACGGTGATCCGGATGTTGGGGATAATGTCATGCCCAGGCCGGCCCATGGAAGAAAAGGCCTTGGAGTAAGCGGCAAAAAGCCTGGCCACGAGTTTCTCCTTTTTCCGCCTGAACTCCTCCAGAATCGGACCGAGCAGCAGGCCCTTGGAAGCAAAGGCGTGGCCGCCGCAGTTGAGGCCCGACTCGATGCGATACTCAGACACCCACAAGCCGTGCCTGGCAAGAAACCTGCCCTGTATCTCGGCTGAACGGTAGTCGCTCACCTTGAGCACGATTTTCTTCTTGATAATCCCGTTTTTGTCCGGGAAAAAATCGTCAAACCGGGCGAGATAGTTGTAGAGTCGTTGATTGATGCCGGCCGAGAAGATGATGGAGGAACAAAGGGCGCTGTTGGCGTAACCGCGCAAGGCCGCCAGGGCGTCGGAAAACTCCGGCGCCAGTTTTTTGCCGTTGCGGTAAATATCACGATCAAGCTTGGTCATGATGTTCACGTCGATACTGCCGGGAACAACATGTCCGCGGAGCAGGTTCTCCAGCCGGGTCTTTTCCCTGGAACCGGTTGCGGCAAGCATGTCGTGAAAGCGCTGCTTGAGCGGCGTTGCCGGCAGCATCTCGAAATAACGCATTATATCGCTGCCGGCCTGAAAGGGAGAAGCCCGTAATTCCTCGACCTGGCGGCGGACCAGGAGATCGATAAGGTCCAGATAGGCGGTTATGCGGCGCGCCCGGGCATCTTCAGCACGGCTGGAAATTTTTTCATATGGTTCCCCCTCACCTTGACAGTGAAATTTACGCATCTGCTCAATGAGAACATCATCCACCAGTGAAATCACCGAGGAAATCCCGTATCTTGCCACCCGCAGCGGGGTGTCGATTGTAAAACCCGTGCCCATCACCGGGATGTGAAAGGTATGCTCACTCCGGGGTAATAACTTTTCCATGTTTCCTCCAGCAGGCTCAACTGATATGGTCAAATTTGTCGGTCTCGCAACAACCCGCTCGACGGACGTGATTCGTCTTGTAACTTGTTGATTTTATTGGGTGGCATTTGAAGCCTTTCGGGTTGTTACGAGTTCATCAAATTTACCACTAATCAGAAAAGGTGCAATATTTATGCGAACCGCCTGACATGATACTTTATGGTCTGTTCATGCCAAGTTACGACCATCTTGACTCGGAAGTACGGGGACCGAAGTCAACATGTGTGAGCCTGTTGCAGAATGTTCCGCTGGGGAGGAGCCGAAAATCACATGGATCTCTTTGTGGACATCCTTGGAGATATCGACAACAATATTGAGGTTGATTTTCTGGGTAGTACGCGTAATCTTCATATCAAGCAAACGAGCCTGCCTGCCGAAGATATTCCGATCAAGAATTTTCACGGGCAGATAGAACTCGCTGAGGAGTTAATAATGGAATCAGAAACAAACAAAAAGGGAGTCCGATTAGCTTTACTTTGTATTCTCTTCCTTGTTGCCGTTGTTTTTCTGTTGACCACATCAACCGCTCAAGCGGGTCGCTCTCTTCAGAAATACCATTTCGGCATCCCGCCGTATCAGAAGGGCCAGACCGTTGACGAGATACGTGGTCTGTACAAACCAATGCTGTCCTGGCTCGGGGAACAGGTGGGCTGTTATTTTGATTTTATCGGCGCGGACAGCTATGAAGATATGATCGACATGGTCGCCTCGGGCCGGGTACAGGTGGCCGGGCTTGGCCCGGTACCCTATATTGAGGCAAAAAAGAAAAATCCCGGCCTGCGGCTGCTGCTGACCGAATTGAAGTGGAACCGGGACAAATCAAGGCTGGTCGATGTTTATCATGGCTATATCGTCGCCCTGAAGACGCGGGACGACTTGAACGGGCTGCTCGATCTCAAGGGCAAGTCATTTTCCTTTGTGGACATCCACTCGACCAGCGGCTACCAGTATCCGAACGCCCTGATGCGCGAACAGGGGATCATCCCGGCGAGATTCTTCGGCAAGGTCTATTTCCTGGGAAGCCATCCGCGGGTCACCGATGCCATTGTTGCCGGCAGCATCGATGCGGGAGCCACCTGGGATTTCAACCTGGAGCAGGCGATAAGGAAACACGGGGATGTCTTTAAGATAATCTACGCGCCACCGCCCATTCCCAACCTGGCCATTGTGGCGCATCCCTCGTTGCCCCTGGATATTCAGCAGAAGATCCAGGAGGTATTGCCGACAATTGATCCCGCCCTGCTGCAAGGGCTGCCGGCAGATGGTTTTGCGGTTCGGCCGGATAGTTTCTACGATACTGTCCGGGTGATCGTTGAACAGGCGGCCGGAGAACAAGACTAGCCGTTCGGCTACCCCTTCCATGAATAAGTTACGCATAAAACTCTTTGTCCCAACGGTTCTTGTGGTTGCCTTCTGTCTCGGGGTGATTGTCTATATCTCCTACCAGCAATACTCTTCTTTCCAGGCGAGTTCGGCCCAGACGACCCTGCAGCTTGAGCATGAGGTGCAGAGCCGGCTGCTCGCCGTTCAGACCAATAACCGGGGATTGGTGGATTTTCTCGCCAACAACTGGTCGTTCATTGATAGTGTCGCCCTGGGGACCAGCACGGAACTCCTTGACCAGGTAGTCCCTTTTACAGTCTACAAGAGCGTTGACTTCATAAACGTCTATGACACAGACGGTGTTCTGCTGGCCTGCGCGGAAAATCCCGGCCGGTTCGGGGCCCGGGACGATATAAGCCCGTTGCTCGGGGGGATGAAGAGCGATTCGGATATTCATCCGGCGGCCCTTGTCCATGGCGGGAAACTGGCATTGGTTGCCCTGAAACGTATTGAGGGCAATTATGGTCCCATCGGTTTTCTTGTGGTGGGACGATATCTGACCAGGTCCACCCTGGCCGAATTCAACTATCTCTACCATGATCACCAGGCGGCCCTGCATTTCTATTATCAGGGCAGGGAGTACCTGACCCTGGGCGGCAAACCCGAGACCGACGCTTCTTTGCGGCAGAAGTCAACCTTCATTACCTTTTTGCCGGAGATAGACAAAGCGGGTCTTCTGAGCGTGTTGCTGACCGAGGACGTCTCCCGGACGGAACGTGACTTCTGGCGCCAATTTTTTGTTATAACGCTTGTTTTTTCCTTTGTGAGCCTGGTGGTTATTGTTTTTTCGCGAAAGATCACCATGCGGGTCACAACTGATCTGGAAAAATCCAGGGACGAGCTGGAACTGCGGGTGCGGGAACGGACCGAAGAGTTACGGGGCAGCGAGGAACGATTCCGGACGCTGCTGAACAGCCTGGACTCGCTGGTTTATGTCGCGGATATGGATACCTACGAACTTCTCTTCATCAATGAATATGGTCAAAAAATCTGGGGGAATGTCGTTGGCAAGACCTGCTGGCAGGCGCTCCAGGCCGGCCAGACCGGTCCGTGTGAGTTCTGTACCAATGCAAAACTGTTGGATGACAAGGGCGAGCCGCGGGGGGTCCATGTCTGGGAACTGCAGAATACCGTTGACAATGAATGGTATGAATGCCGGGACCAGGCCATCCGGTGGCCGGACGGACATTATGTGCGGATGGAGATCGCCACCAACATTACCCAGCGCAAACAGGCGGAAATGGCCCTGGCGCAAGAGAAGGAACGGCTGGCAGTTACCTTGCGAAGCATTGGAGACGGGGTTATCACCACTGATACCCACAGCCGGGTCGTGCTTATCAACAAGGTCGCCGAGCGATTGACCGGCTGGAGCAGCGCCGACGCGGTTGGGCGGCCTTTAGCCGAGGTCTTTAATATTATTAACGAAAGAACAAGGCAGCCCTGCGAGAATCCGGTGGAAAAGGTCATGGTCACCGGGGGGATTATCGGACTGGCCAACCATACCGCCCTGATCTCCAGGGATGGGCGGGAAATAAGTATTGCCGACAGCGGCGCGCCGATCCGGGACAGGGAGAGCAAGATCATCGGCGTTGTCCTGGTTTTTCGGGATATCACGGCCCAACTCCGCATGGAGCAGGAACTGATCAAGATAAAAAAACTTGAGTCAATAGGTATTCTGGCCGGCGGTATTGCCCATGACTTCAACAATATCCTGGCCGCCATCCTCGGCAATATCGAATTGGCGGGAATGTCCATTGATCCCACCAGCAAGGCATATCCCCTCCTGCAAGGGGCAAAGCAGGCGTCCCTGAGGGCAAAAGACCTGACCCAGCAGTTGCTCACCTTTTCCAAGGGCGGTGATCCGGTCAAAAAAACCACCTCCATTGGCAAGGTCATCACTGAATCGGCAAATTTTGTATTGCATGGCAGCCCGGTATTCTGCCGGCTCAGCATTCCCGACGACCTGTGGCTGGTTGATATTGACGCCGGGCAGATAAGCCAGGTTATTCAAAATCTGGTGATGAACGCCAAGCATGCCATGCCGGATGGTGGAGAGATCAGCATCACCTGCGCCAATATCACGGACATCGGTTCTGAAACACCCCTCAGCCTGCCCGGCAAGGCCTATATTAAAATCACTGTGCAGGACAATGGTTGCGGTATCGCTGAAAAATATCTTGAAAAGATCTTTGATCCCTATTTCACCACCAAGCAGGAGGGCAGCGGCCTGGGTCTGTCCATCTCCCACTCAATAATCAACAAGCATAACGGCCACATTGCCGTCCAGTCCAGAATGGGCAAGGGCTCCACCTTCAGCATATATCTGCCCGCCTCTGAACAGCAGGCCGTCCGTGATCAGGACCAGGAGGCCGATAAACCGGCCGATGTTGTCAGGGCCAAGGTACTGATTATGGATGATGAGCAGCTTGTCCAGGATATTGCCGGACAGATGCTGGTTATTCTCGGGCATGAGGTATTGCATGCCGCCGACGGCAGGGAGGCAATCGAAATATTCACCGGACAGCGCCAAAGCGGCAAACCGGTTGATGTCATAATCATGGATCTGACCATTCCCGGCGGCATGGGCGGCAAGGAGGCGATAGGGGAAATACTGAAAATCGATCCGCGGGCCAAGGTTATTGTATCCAGCGGCTATGGCAATGATCCGGTCATGGCCAACTATCGGCAATATGGATTCAAGGCCGCAATTGCCAAACCTTTTCTGCTGGAGGAATTGAATAAAACCTTAACCGATGTTTTGTCTTAAGGGCTGGATTCTGTCGCCGGGAGAACCAGGCAGTCCGGCGGCCCCCTCTTGCCCCGCATCTTTAATATAAAAGTCGGGCCGGACGAAGCCCGCTGTCCGGGGAGATTTTCATTGTTGGTTGTGGCCGCGGCCCAAAAGTTATGGTCCTGCCATGCTGGTTCGTCCTGAAGTCCTGTCTTTCCCCACCCACGCGCGACCGGAAGAAGCGTTCAACGAGGTTGTTGCGGCTGGTGACAACAGTTGCCCGATGCCGCCCATGTCCGGGCAGTGCCTTGCCCTGTTTCCATGACTTCGGGCGCCCCTGCATAGAAAAGACCAGTCATAAGGATGAGGGCCGGCCTGTTCCCTTCAGGAGTGGCAATATTTCTTTCTTTTTCCATAGGTATTTCCTGTTTGGCAGATCGTTGCATTTAATTTAGTTTTCATCATCAATGGCGTCCGTGGCGGAGCGCCGCAATTACCTTCCCGGAAAGACAATCGGTTAACAGACGATTCTGGTCATGACCATTGCCACCGCCGAAGGTGGATGGGATTTTTGTCCGTCATGAATTTAAGAACAGGAAGGAGAGAGATATATGGGAGAGAAACAGGAGATCCTGCAACAACTGGCGCAGGCAGTGGTGGAAATGGACGAGGAGGCGGCGGCCACGCTGGCCGAACATGCCTTCCGGGCCGGAATTGATCCCTATGAGGCGATCACCGACGGTCTCACCATGGGCATGGCAATAGTCAATGAAAAGTTTGAGAACGAGGAATATTTTGTTCCGGAAATACTCCTGTGCGCCGATGCCATGTATGCCGGCCTGGAGGTCCTCAGACCCCGCCTCAAAACCGAGACCGCGTCACATCGCGCCAGGGTGGTGATCGGAGTGGTTGCGGGCGACACCCACGATATCGGTAAAAATCTGGTCAAGATGATGCTGGAGACCGCGGCCTTCAAGGTTTACGACCTGGGCCGGAATGTTCCCCTTAACGATTTTGTCGACAAGGCCCTGGAAATAGATGCCCGGCTGATCTGTCTTTCCACCCTGATGACCACCACCATGGACGGCATGAAAAAGGTGATCGATATCCTGGAGGAAAAGGGTATCCGCGACCGCTTTGTGGTCATGGTCGGCGGCGGCCCCATCTCCCAGAGCTTTGCCGATTCCATCGGCGCTGACGGCTACGCCGCCAATGCCGCCGCCGCAGTGCGTAAGGCCAACGAACTCATAGAGAACAGGGTGACCGTATGATGACCAATACCTTGAGCGACCGGATGACCCCCAAACAGAGGATGGCCGGCTTCCTGCAGGGACAAGAGGTGGACCGGCCCCCCTGCGCGCCCCTGATCCTCAACCATGCGGCCCGGATTTCCGGGGTCAGGATCTCCGAGTACAACCAGGACGGCGGGACCATGGGCGCGGCCCACGTGGCTGCCTTTAAAGAATACGGCCATGACTTTATCTTTATATTCTCCACCACCTCGACCCTGGCCGAGGCCATGGGGACCAGGCTCTTCTTTCCCGATGATGACGCGCCCTGGGTGGAAGAGCCGGTGGTGCGGGCCGCGGCCGACCTGGCCAGGGTAAGGACCGTGGACCCGCAACGGGACGGGCGGTTGCCCGTGTATCTTGAGGCCACCAGGCTCTGCTGTGACCGGATCGGCGAGGATGTCTTTGTCGGCTGCGTGTTTTCCGGGCCGTTCACCACTGCCGCGGCCCTGCGCGGCACGGAAGACTTTATCAAGGAGACCTACAAAGATCCCGAACTGGTCCATAAACTCCTGACCCTGGCCATGGACAACGCCCTTATCTTTGTCGATGCCATCCTGGCAACGGGCGGCATCCCGGTACTGGTGGAGCCGGTGGCCAGCGGCAGCCTGATCAGCCCGGTCATGTTCAAGAAGTTCGCCTTGCCTTATCTCAAGCCGATCGTGGCAAAGATCCGGCAGGCCTGCCTGCCGTGCATCCTCCATATCTGCGGCAAGACCGCCAGGATCGTGGAGCTGATGGCCGATACCGGCGCCAACGCCCTGAGCCTTGACGTGATCGACCTGGCCGAGGCCAAGGAAAAGATCGGCGCCCGGGTCTGTCTGATCGGTAATGTCAACCCGGCGGAAACCATGCTCAAGGGCGGTCCCCAGGACGTGGACCGGGAGGCCCGGGAGTGTCTTGCCAAGGCCGGGGATAATCCGGCCGGGTTTATCCTGTCAAGCGGCTGCGAGATCCCGATCAACACCCGGCCGGCAAACATTCATGCCATGATTGACGCGGCCAGAAGTTACCGGCCGCAGGCTTGACCCGCATTTCTCACAAGCAATCTGCTGCAAAGGGCGGGTAGATCAATGGCAGAAACGATCAGGGTCCTTGTGATAACCGGTTTTCTGGGGGCGGGCAAGACCACCTTTATCAAACGGGTCATCCAAGAGAGGGCCGCCCGCGAGACAATCCTTATCGTGGTAAACGACTTCGGCGAGGTGGACATTGACGGCAGACGGCTGGAGATGGCCGGCGGCTCGGTGTATGCCTTTGCCAATGGCTGCATCTGCTGCTCTCTAAAAAGGGAACTGAGCAAGATGCTGCCCGCCCTTGTCGACCGGTTTGCCCCTGAACGGCTTCTTATCGAACCTTCCGGTATTTCCGAGCCCGGCCAGATTCTGGCCGCCTTAGATGGGGTCAAGAAGCGGATCGGGATGGACGCAACGTCGGTTATTACCCTTATCGACGGGCCTGCCTATTTCGATGGCCTTGCCTGCCTGGGCATGTTTTTTGAGGAACAGATAGCAACAGCCGACCACCTGATTATCAACAAGACCGATCTCGTCCAGCCGGATCAGCTGGAAGGGATAGAAAAAGACCTGGGCAAGAGGAACAAAAACGCCTTGATCTGGAGCACGACCAAGGCCAGGGTCCCCCTGGAAACGGTCTTCCATCTCCGGCCCCGACCCCGGCCGTCTCTCCCTGCCACGGACGGAGAAGAAGGTCCGGCCTATGAAACCATCACCCTGTTTCCGTCTCCGGAACTGCCTTTGGCCAGGATTGAACGTCTGTTACAAACGGCCGAACAGGGCGGGTTGGGCCGGGTAGCGCGCATAAAAGGCTTTGTTCGCACCGACCGGGGGTCTTTTTATGTGGATTTTTCCGGGAAAAATTGGCGTTTGGAGAGGTGCGGGGGCCCGGAGCCGGTGCTGGTCTTTATCGGCGAACTCCTTGACCGGCAGAAGATCAAGCAGTTGCTATAAGAGAGGGAAAAATGGAGCCAAGGGAACGGCTGGCAAGAACTTTTGCCGGCAAGACGATTGACCGGCCGCCGGTGCTCTGTCCGGGCGGCATGATGGCGGTGTCTGCCAGTGAAATCATGGCCAGTGCCGGTTTCAGCGGCCATGACGCCCACTGCAATCCGGAGAAAATGGCTGCCATTGCCGAGCGGATCGCCGGGATCAGCGGCTTTGAAAACGTGGGGGTTCCGTTCTGCATGACGGTTGAGGCCGAGAGTTTCGGGGCCCGGGTGGATCTCGGCGATATTGAGCGGGAACCAGCGGTAATCAAATATCCCTGCGCCACCCTGGCCGATTTCGCCCATCTTTCACCGGCCGAGCCGGAAAGGCACGGCCGCTTGCCCGTTCTGCTCAAGGCCCTGCGACTGCTCAAAAAAAACAACTCCATTCTGCCGGTCATGGGCAACCTGGTCGGTCCCATCAGCCTGGCCACCTCCCTGGTCGAGCCCACCACCTTTTTCCGGGCCATGCGTCGGGAGGCCCGGACCATCCACAAAATCCTGACCTTTATCACCGACTTTTTGATCCGCCTGGGCCGGGCACAGTTTGCGGCCGGCGCTGACCTGATAACCGTGGCCGACCCCACTGCCACCGGTGAGATCCTCGGCCCCAGGTTTTTTAAAGAGTTTTCCCAACCCTATCTTGAAAGGCTTTGCCAGGGCCTGGGAAGGGAAGGAAAGCCGGTGATCGTCCATATCTGCGGCAATGTCCGGCTGATCGCCCCGGCCATCAGCAATATCAACCCGGTCGCCGCCTTCAGTTTTGACTCACTGGTTAATGTGGCCAGGTTGAAACAGGAGATGGGGCCCCGGGTCTTAATGGGCAACGTCAGCACCTCGGTGCTTGAAAAGGGCCCGCCCGAGCTGGTCCGCAAACTCGCCCGGATCTGTCTTGCCAAAGGCGTTGAGATCCTGGCGCCGGCCTGCGGGATAAGCCCCAAAACCCCATTGGCAAACATCAGGGCCCTGACCGGAGCGGTGGCTGGCACATGAACCACCGTCAACTTGTCCGCCGGGCCATTAACCATCAGCACTCTCCGGTCCCGCCCAAGGGAGAGATCTGTATCTGCCCCGGTTTTATCGAGAAACTCCTGGGCCGGCCCTGCCAGGGCCCGGCGGATAAACTTGAGACCATTCTCGCCCTGGGCCTTGACCTGGTGGTGGTGACCATTGACCCTGCCTTGCCCGGCGGTCTGCGGCCGGAACCGGCAATCCGGGAGATAGAATGGTGGCGTCAACGGACCGATCTCTACATCCTGGCCCAGGTCACCGGCCCCTTCCGGGGCGGACTCGACCGTATTCCTTTTGCGCATTACTGCCGGCTGACCCTGAAGGCGCCGCAGGAGGTCCTTGAACTTTCCCGCCGGGCCGCCCGGGACCTGGTCCGGCTGGCGAAAGGCTGTGTGCGGGCCGGGGCGGACGGGATCATCATTGGTGATGATCTTGCCTGCTCGCGCCACACCCTGCTCTCGCCGGCTGTTTTACGAAAAATTATCTTTCCGTTCCTGCAGCAAGGCCTGGAATCGATCAGGCGGACCGGGGCCACGGTCTTTTTTCACTCGGACGGCAATATCAACGCGGTTCTTGCCGACCTTGTTGCCATGGGGTTTGCGGGGATCCACTCATTGCAGCCCTCGGCCGGCATGCGGATGGACGAGATCAAAAAGAAGTATGGCCGCGGATTGACCCTGTGGGGGAATATGGAGTTTACGGCCCATCCCCGGAAAACAGCGCCGGAGTTGAGCGCCCGGGCCGTGAAGATTGTTGCGGACACTGCCGCGGGCGGCGGCTTTATCTTCGGCTCCAGTACCGGCCTTGCGGATGACACCCCGGTCGATGTTGTGGTCGGGGTCTATCAAAAGCTGCGGGAATATTCTTGATGAAGGTTCTGATAACCCTCCTCTTTAAGGGGGAAAAAATATCGATCCGGGCCAGGGCCGGGCAGGTATTGGCCACAATAATCCAGGAGGCCGGTCTGGACCTGGAGCTGCCTTGCGGCGGCCATCGTGACTGCGGCGCCTGCCGGGTGCAGGTCCAGGGCATGCTCTCATTGCCCACTGCCGTGGAACTGGAACTGCTGGGCCTGGAAAAGATCGGGCAGGGGGAGCGCCTGGCCTGCAAAAGCCGGATCAGGGGTCCGGCCGAGATAATCGTGCCCGAGACCTTGCAGGCATCCGGTATCCTTGTCAGTGGCACGGAGAGGCAAACCGATCTCAACCCTAATATAAGCAAAAAACTCCTGCCACCCGTCATCCCTGCCGGGAGTTCCTTGCTGGAATCAGTAAAAAAATCCCTTGCCGAAACCGGGCAGCCGGTAGCGTTGGAACTGGAGGTGGCAGATCTTGAAAAAGATGGCGCCAGGGGCGTGCTGACCGCGGTGTCAAGAAACGGCAGGGTGGATCTGGTTGAACCGGGTGATACCCGGGCCGAGTGTTTCGGCCTGGCCGTTGACGTGGGGACCACCACCCTGGTGGTTGCGCTGGTGGATCTCATTTCCGGCCGCGAGATTGATACGGTCTCCGCCCTGAATCCGCAAGTGACCTATGGACATGATGTGCTTACCAGGATAACCCAGGTCAAGGGCGGGCAGGTAAGTCTCCACCATCTGCAGGAGATACTGGTCCGTGAACTTGACCGGCTCGGCCGGGCGCTTTGCCAGAGACATTCCATTTCCCCGGCCCGGATCTATGAAGCGGCCGTGGCCGGCAACACCTGCATGATGCATCTCCTCCTGGGCCTGGACCCGGTGGTCCTGGCCCTGGCGCCCTATACCTCCCGGATCAAGGGCAGTATCTATATCCGGGCCACGGAGCTGGGGTTCAAGTCTCTCGGCCGGGCCCATCTTTACATCCTGCCGCCCATCTCCCCCTTTGTGGGCGGTGATATCACCGCTGGCATCCTGGCCACTGACCTGGCCGGCGGCCCGAAACCCACCCTGTTTATCGATATCGGCACCAACGGCGAGGTGGTCCTGGTAACTGAAAACAAGACATTTGCCTGCTCCGTGGCCGCGGGTCCGGCCTTTGAAGGCATGAACATCGCCTGCGGCATGCGGGCCCAGCCCGGGGCCATCGAATCGGTCCGGATTGAAAATGATGGTCCCCGGCTCAAGGTAATCGGCCAGGGCCGCCCCCAGGGCATCTGCGGCAGCGGCCTGATTGATGTGGTGGCCCAGCTCCGGGAAAAGGAGCTGATCAACCCTAGGGGACGAATCGCCGCCGACTGTGCGGCCCCCTCCCTGCGGCCATACCTCCGGGACCGGAACGGCAAGAGGTCCTTCCTGCTCTTTAGAGACCGCGGCCGGCAGGTCTACATCTCCCAGCAGGATATCCGCCAGGTCCAACTGGCCAAGGGGGCCTGCCGGGCCGGGATCAACCTGTTGCTCAAGGAGGCGGCCATCGGACCGGAGGCGGTCAAGAGGGTCTGGGTGGCCGGGGCCTTTGGTTATCACCTCAAGCCCGCCTCCCTGACCAGGATCGGCCTCCTGCCCCGGGAATGGCATGATCGCATCGTCTTTGTCGGCAACACCGCCAAGGTGGGGGCCATGCTGGTGCTTTTGAACCGGCGGCTCCGGGACGAGGCGGCAGGGCTGGGACGCTCGGTCCTGACCGTGGATCTCGTCTCCCACCCCGAGTTTGACCGGCAGTTTATCCAGGCAATGCTCTTTTAAGGGACGTTCACCAGCATCTCATCTTCGCCAATTTCGGAGGCTCGTGCCTCGCTTACCTGGCCTGCTCGAACAGTACCAGTTACAAGACGAATCACGTCCGTTGAGCGGTTGTTGCGAGACCGACAAAAATGTTCATCGGCCAACGATGTTTTCCCATGCCAGCAACACCCCGCCCTGCCAGCGTAACCGGCGCTGCTCGTGGTTGACTTGAATCTCATTGCTTGTCCGGCTGACCATTTTTACGGCGAATCGATTATCGAACTCCTGCTCCAGTGCCCCCAGGGGACGGTCGTACTCGCCCGTGTCCCTTGCCTCGGTGATCAACCCGGTCAGGTGACGGCGATGCTGCACCTCTGTTGTTCCCACGAAAAGGGGTATATTATTTCCAGCGATCTTGACATCCGCGGGCCACAGGCGCAGCACCCAGCGTTGGCCATTGACCTGGCGGACAAGGCGCAGGATGTCAACCCGGCCATCGTGAAGACGCGGCAAAACAGGCAATTCTTCAATCGGCGTGTCCGGGGAGAACATCCCCAGGAAATTTTTCAGGTTCAACAACAACGGGCGGCGCCAGTCTTTTAGCAAAAGGTCTTTTGCCATGTCTTCGGTGGAGCCGGCCAATTGGATGGTGAGGGGCTGTTCCCGTTCGCCGGCCAGGTCAATCCGCCAGGCGGGCAGTTCGCGCCAGCCATCGGCCAGCCATTTTTTCAGCGGCATGGATTGTACGTTGTGGCGGGGGGCGTAAAAGGCAAGGTCCTTTTCGTGGCGTTGGGCCACATGCCAACCACCGGCGATCACGATAACGAGCAGGGCCGCAAGCCCCAGTAAACGCCGGGGAACGGTTTCAGCAGGCCCCTTCAGGTAGGCGATTCCAAGCAGGGCAATCCAGCTTGTGCCGATCAGAAAGCCGCCCAGGACATCGGAGAGCCAGTGGGCGCCCAGGTAAAGGCGGGAGATCGCGATAATAAAGGAAAGCACAAAGACGGTGACGAAAAATCCCCAGCGCAGTCTGCTGAAAAGCCCCCGGGAAATCAAAATAGCGAGAAAGCCATAAATAATAACACTCATGGTTGTATGGCCGCTGGGAAATCCATAGGCCGAGGCCCCATGGTAAAGGGCCACGGGCCGCGGCAAATGGATCAGCCATTTCAGCAATTGAACGCCCAGTGAACCGCCGAGTATGGTCAAGACCCAGAAGCCGGCGGTGCGGTGGCAACGTTTGACAAGGAGAACGAGCAACACCGCGCCGGACAGGCAAATGTTGACAAAAGAATCGCCTAGTTCCGTGACCGCCACCAGTATATGATCCGCCCAGGGGGTTCGCAGAGATTGAAAAAAATGGTAAACCGCCTGATCCGCGATCACCAGCGGGTCCCTGGCCAGGACATCCTGCAAAACGCCCAGGAATCCCCACCCTGCGACAAAAAGCATCAGGAGCAGAAACCCGAGAAACAACTCCTCTCCCTGCTGACGGAGGAACAGATAAGAGAGGAGCCGTTTTACGGGAAGCGCCACTCCATGGACGGGCCTGTCCGCGGCAACCCAGTCCTTGAGCGCGGCCAGTTGGATCGGCCCTTGATGTCCGGCCAGTAATACCAGCTTACGGCTGAGCCAGATAAAGCCCCAGATGGCGGCGAGGAGAATGAAAATGAGCACGGCCAGGCGGGTGCTGACCGCGCCGGCCACTGCCAGCGAGGTCCCGAAAAAGACCCCCGGCAGTATATAGACAAGGGCCCAGCCGATGGCCGATAACACGTTGACAACGCCGAAATGGAGCGGAGCCATGCCCAGCATTCCAGCCACAACCGGGATTAGCGGCCGTACCGGGCCGACAAAACGGCCGAACAGGATGCTTTTGCCGCCATGTTGATGGAAAAAGGCCTCTCCCTTTTGCAGCATGCCGGGATAGCGGGAAAAAGGCCATATCCGCCGCAACTCTTCCTGAAAGTGGTGGCCCAGCCAGTAGCTGATGCCGTCTCCGGCAATGGCCCCGGCCACGGCCAGCAACAGGACGGGCTTCAGCCCCAGGCTGCCCGTGGCCACAATCGCGCCGACGCCGAACATTATAACCGTGCCGGGAACAATCAAGCCGACCAGGGCCAGGGATTCGGCAAGGGAGATCAGGAAAATCGCCCCGTAGGCCAGTGTAGGGTGAAGGGTGATAAAAACCAGTAATGCCTTTAGATAAAGCATAGGGGGGTACCGTCTCCTCGT